>JALHUQ010000242.1 GCA_022866645.1 Woeseiaceae bacterium
CCGCCCTGCAATTTCCGTGCTGCAAACTCCACATCATCCCATCCCAGTTTGACTAGCATACGCGCGACATTGGCCTGCCAGACCGGGATCAAATGGTCCGCCTCATCGGCCGAACAAAGTACGTCCAATATCGGCCCTGGCCTGTCGATAATCAGGCTGGGTCCCGTTAGTCTGCGAGACTCAAGTAGTTCCATACCGCGGCGTTAGTCGCCATCGTCCCGAGCGATTCGAACGCCGCGCTCGTCGCTGATAATTTCAATGTTGCCGTCCAGGTGAAACCCACCGGTATCCGGCAATTCAATCGCAGCAGTGACGCGCTTGCCGGTCTCGTCCGTATGCGCGCCTGAATTGAAATAGATGATCTGTTTCCAGGTACGCTTGATGTTGTCGCCGAGCACCAGGATCATGTCGCCGACTTCCGCCATTTCGAGCGCCCGCGCCACCGCTTCCTGCTCGTTCGGAATCACCTCGATGTGATCGATCGAAATACCCTCTTCGAGTAACTTGTTCTTGAGCATCACCGCAACTTCGTCTTCGCCGCGTCCACGACGGCCATCGTCGCAGCGACAAATAAAGTGATCGAAATGGCTGGCTGCGATTGCCGCGATCTCACGAATGTCCTCATCGCGACGGTCGCCGGGTGCTGACATGACGATCGTTTTGCGGCCTTCCACTTTGAAACGATCAACCAGACCGCACATCGCCCGGACTGCGGCCGGGTTATGGGCGTAGTCAAGAATGACGCGGAAGGGATGCTCGTCATATATATTCGTCCGGCCCGGCGCCTGGAAGAATGACGAATCGAAGGTACGCAGACCCTGCCTGATATCTTCAAGCCCGACCTTCATGTTGTAGGCGAGCGCCGCAGCGAACATCGCGTTCTGCACATTGTGTAAGGCCCGACCTTCGATCGTCGCCGGAATCAGATGTGTCCAGACCAGCGGTGTATGCGTTTCGTTGTCATAGATCGAAATCATGTGGCCGTTCATGCCCTGTTCGAGCACAAATGCCTGACCGCCCGCCTGAATATGCTGCTTTACCAAGGGGTGAGCCGGATTCATGGTGACGTAGCTGAGCCTTTCGGCATCCGTGTAATCGGCCATCTGCAGACAAAGCGAATCGTCCGCATTGAGTACGGCCGCATCGGTGGCTATCTCGATCGGCACTCGTTTCACCTCGGCCAGTTGCTCCAGAGTGTCAATGCCACCCAGGCCGAGGTGATCTGCTGTCACGTTCAGGCAAGCGGCGACGTTGCAGGACTGGAAGCCGAGACCACTGCGCAACATGCCGCCACGCGCCGTTTCCATGACGGCCGCATCCACCGATGGATCTCGCAAGATCATGTGCGAGGATACCGGGCCGGTCATGTCACCCGGTACGCTGAGGTTGCCGTCGATATAGACGCCGTCCGTCGACGTGAGCCCGACGGTGTAACCCGACATCTTCAGAATGTGCGCGAGCATCCGCGACGTCGTCGTTTTGCCGTTGGTACCGGTGATCGCCGCGATGGGAATTCGACTCGGCGAATCGGGAGGAAACAGCATATCGATGACGGGACCTGCGACATCTCGCGGTGTGCCCTGACTCGGCGCCACGTGCATGCGAAATCCCGGACCGGCATTGACTTCGCAGATGCCACCGCCCGCATTGCGATAGGACTCCGTGATGTCATGGGTCAGAAAATCGACACCGCCAATGTCCAGACCAATCGCATTGATCGCACGAATCGCCATCTCGCGATTGTCCGGGTGGATGGAGTCGGTTACGTCGATCGCAGTTCCGCCAGTCGACAAGTTGGCCGTCGAACGCAGGAATACGATCTCATCTTTCGCGGGAACCGTGTTGCGATCGTAGCCCAGTTTCGCCAACAGACGTTCTGCCTGGTG
The DNA here is from genome assembly GCA_022866645.1 of Woeseiaceae bacterium. Classification (GTDB taxonomy): domain Bacteria; phylum Pseudomonadota; class Gammaproteobacteria; order Steroidobacterales; family Woeseiaceae; genus UBA1847. Next base: position 1,887 of record JALHUQ010000242.1, read on the forward strand.
ATCAAACTCAAGACGCGTGAGAACCTTCTCATGCCCCACGCCACGCCGCGGATCTAAGTTTACTATCTCAACCAGTTGTTCAATGTTGAGTTTGCCATCACCGACTACGTGGCCGGGAACGCGCTTGGCAGCGGCGACCAGCTTCCCGTCAACGACGAGCAAGCGATGATCGAATCCCTCGATGTAACTCTCGACAATGATCGTGCTGCCGTGTTCGCTGGCTTTATCAAAGCCGGTCTCGACTTCCTCGTCGGACTTCAGATTAATCGAGACGCCGCGACCGTGATTGCCGTCCAGCGGCTTGGTGACTACCGGAAACCCGATTCGTTTCGCGGCCCGTGCTGCATCACGTCTTGTGCGCACCATGATCTGCTTGGGTACCGGTAAGCCAAGATCTCGCAGTATGCTATTGGTTTCTTCCTTATCGCCTGCCAGTTCGACCGCGATATTGCTCGTGCGACTGGTCGTGGTCGCCTGGATACGCTGCTGATAACGACCGTGCCCGAACTGCACCAGGCTGTAACGATTTAATCGTAGCCAGGGAATGTCGCGCTCTTCCGCCGCCTTGACCAGAGACGCCGTACTCGGTCCGAATTCGCGTCGTTGCGCATAGCGGATGAAACGGTCGCGCGCTTCGGCGAAATCCCACTTCGCATCGGGCGCTCCATCCAGCGAGATTTCTGCGGGGAGCAAACTGTGTATGAGTTGCAAAGCAAGTTCCGAGGCTTCCCGCCCTACGGTCTCGTCCTTGTATTGGAACACCATATTGTAAAAGCCGGGCCGTCCGTCAATTGAGCGAGTCCGACCGTAGGTGACATCTGAGCCGGCGACGTTTTGCAATTCGATCGCAACGTGCTCCATGACGTGACCCAGCCAGGTGCCTTCATCTTCACGCATACGACGAACGAAGCCACCCGGTTCCCGGTACGAACAGCCGTGCTCGTGCAGTCCGGGCAACAGCGTCAGGAGCGGTCCGATGAAGTTTTCGCCCAATCGACTCGTCGGCCAGTCTTCCAGCACTCCGAGGTCCAGCACATGACGGATTACGGGAAACCGGGCGAAGGTACTCGGCCCGACATAAACATTGGTACTTTCAATTTTCATGATCGATGCCTGTTGTAGTTATTTTCGGCGTCACTCGGCAGCATGCGCTACGCGCGTTTCGATATCAAAACGGCCGCCGGATACGAGTATGTGCAGCCTGACGCCAATGAGGCTGACTGGCTCACCCCGGCGCGCACGGTCCATCGAAGAATAGCTGAGCTCCGTCGGGTCAATCAGTGTAATCCCACCGCTGCCCACGACCTCGAGTTGGTCGCCGGGGCGAATAAACGCGGCCGTATCCTCGTCCAGCCCGATACCGACAGCAAACGGGTTATACGCTAACGCCGTCAACAGCCTGCCGAGGCGATCGCGTTCGCGGAAATGCTGATCAATAATGAAAGCATTCGTCAGGCCAAGTCCTGGCGCCATCGTCACCATGTCCGGACGGGGCGTGCTGCCTTCACTACCGCCGGCGATCATGTGCTCCGGCATGAAAGCGGCGCCTGCCGACGTTCCCGCCACGTGCATACCCATCGCGTTACGGCGACGGATGAGTTTCGCCGCCTTGGTACCGCCAAGAGTGGTGGACAGTCGCAACTGGTTGCCACCGGTCATGAACACCCCATCGCATTTTTCGATGTAGTCGACGTCGGAGCCGCGCTGGCAGTCCTCGCGCGAGAAAAACGACAGAACCTTTGCGTGTTTTACGCCAATCTTGCGAAACAACTTTTCGTAATTGCGGCCCGTATCTTCAAGCTCGGACGCGGTCGGGATGATACCAATACGGGCATCCGGCCCACCGCATAGATCGACAAAACGGTCGAGAATTTCCGGGTTATTGAGTTTCTCTTCCGCGCCGCCAATGGGAACGATGTAGCCGCGCTTGGTACCGGAATTATTGATTGCAGGACACATGAAACGGGACTCCGCTCGAGGCGAGATGTTGAAAAATGACGGGGCACGAAAATGGGTTGGGTATTTTACACAAGAATTCGGTTAATCCGGACGTAATTTGCAATTGTCCGAGCAGGAATATTTTTGACACCGTCCGATTCGTACTATCCGGCCCGATGCGGCAAACTGCGCACTATTCGTTCTTAGGAAGTCTTTCGTGACACACGCCAAGCCGCCGCTGGGACAGCAATCCAGCTATCCGGACAAATACGACCCCAGTGTGTTGTTTTCGATTCCGCGCGCCGAGAGTCGTGGGGCCTTGTCCTCAGGCCCGCTACCGTTCCGTGGCGTGGACATCTGGAATGCCTGGGAGCTTAGCTGGCTGGGACCTGGTGACTTGCCGATTGCTGCGACGGCAGAAATCCGGATTGCTGCCGACACGCCTAATCTGATCGAATCCAAGTCATTGAAGTTGTACCTGAATTCCTTCGCCATGAGTCAATTCGACTCGCTGGCATCGGTCGCCGAAACGATCAATCGCGATCTCGGCGCGGCAGCCGGCGGCCGGGTCGACGCTCGCATCAGCCGTGTTACCGATACGGAAGCCGATACCGTTTCCCGGCTACCCGGACTGTGCCTCGACGACCTCCCGGTCACTTGTGATAGCTGGGAAGTTGACGCCGGACTGCTCAGCATTGACCAAGACGTCGTGGTCGAAGAGGACATGTACACGCATCTGTTACGCAGCCTCTGCCCGGTAACCGATCAGCCGGATATTGGCAGCTTTGCCATCCATTACCGTGGGCCCAGAATTGATCCTGCGTCCCTGTTGCGATACGTCGTGTCATTTCGTCTGCACAACGATTTCCACGAAGCCTGCGTGGAAAGGATGTTTGTCGACATCCTGAAGTGCTGCCAAGCAGAAAAACTGACTATCCTTGCCCGCTTTCAACGCCGTGGCGGCATTGATATCAACCCGTTTCGCAGCAACTTCGAGGACGCGCCACGGAATGTTCGCTTGTGGCGTCAGTAGTCAGTCGGCGCCAAGATCCTCAGGATCGAGCTCATGTCCCCATTCCTGCTTGGCGGTTAAATATCGTCGGTTGTTGTCGGATACGCCCGTGACATGTTTGACGCGGGTGATGTCGTGCAGCCCGAACTTCGTCAGATCCTCGACCTTCTTGGGATTGTTGGTGAGCAGACGCAGCGGTCGACCGTCGACGAAATATTTGAGCAATGATGCGGCATCGCCAAAGTCGCGCGAATCGTCCGGCAATCCCAGAGAACGATTGGCCTGATAAGTATCCTCGCCAGCATCCTGCAGCAAATACGTCGCCGCTTTGGCCCACAGTCCGATGCCGCGACCTTCGTGGCCGGACATATAGATCACCAGGCCACCCTGGTTGTCATCGCGAATGCGTTCGATCGCCGTACGCATCTGCGGGCCGCATTCGCAACGCTCTGATCCGAAAACATCGCCGGTCAGGCAACTCGAGTGCACGCGAACCAACGGGTTGTTCCAGGTTTCCGGATTCCCAATCACCAGAACACTATTCACCGCCATGAACGACGCCAGCGTCGCGAAGGATTGCTGACCGTTCTGTTCGCGAAGATCGTCGGCCAGCTCCTCGATCTTGCCGAGTTCCGTATTGCGTACACAGGCGTACCACTGCACGTCGGCCCTGGAGTCGCAAAACTTCAGGGGCAACGGAATAGGTCCGAGTATGCTGATCAAAGCGCCGCGCGACGCTGTCTGTCCCGCATCCACCCGGACGCCGTCACGATCAATCTGGAAAAGCTTGCCCTGTTCGGTCAGGCGCCTGCGGACCGCAGGATCGATGTAGGTAAACATGCGCGGGATTATGCCGCATCTCGCGAAATATGTGACGTTTGCCACTTGCTGACCGCCGGGTCATTAACTATACTTGCTGACCTTCGAGTCATTAAGAACAAACCATTGGCCAAACCACGTTACCGCCGGCGCAAAGAAAACCGACCGCAGGAAATCACTGCGGCCGCTTTTGACGCTTTTGCAGAACAGGGTTTCGCGGCGACGCGGGTCGACGATGTCGCCAGGCGGGCCGGCGTGAGCAAAGGCCTGATGTACCTGTACTTCAAAACCAAGGAAGAGCTATTCAAGGCGGTCGTGCGTAGCGTCGTCGTCCGCCGCGTCGATCAACTCATCCTTGAGGTCGAGACGACGAAACTCTCTTCCGAGGATTTTATTCGCGGGCCACTATTATCGTTTCTCAAACAAATTCCGGGATCGCCGGTCGCGATTGTTATTCGATTGCTGATCTCGGAAGGGCCACGGCATCCCGATCTTGTCGACTATTACTACGACAACGTCGTTGCCAAAGGGCTCGCCGCCATTTCCGGTTTTATTAATCGTGGTATCGACAACAAGGAATTTCGGCGCAGCGCGGTCAGTGATTTGCCGCATCTGGTGCTGGCGCCGGTGATGCTCTCGATTATCTGGGGAATCCTTTTTAAGAACCGGGCGCTCGACACGGACAAACTGATCGAAACTCAAATTGACATGTTACTCGCGCACCTAAAGGCGTGAGTGGAGATAAGCTTGTGAAAGGACTATTCATTAACGTGCTGCTGATTTCGGCGCTGACGGCTTGTGGCTCTGCTGACGAGAGCAATCGGGTCGTTGGCGAGCTGGCTTCGGACCGCATCGAACTCAGCGCCGAATTCAACGAGCCTATCGTCGAGATCGTCGTCGCAGAAGGCGACAAGGTCTCAGTCGGTCAACTCCTGCTGCGGCAGAACGACGCTCGAGCCAGAGCTCGATTGGACGAGGCAGAAGCAATCTACCTGCAATCGAAAGCCCGTATGGATGAACTGCTGCGAGGACCTCGCGGCGAGCAGATTAGCGCGGCCCGCGCAACGGTCGAAGGCGCCACCCAGGACCTCGATTTTCGCCAAAATGAGCTTATCCGCGTGCAGGAAATCCATCGCCGTGGGCTGGCATCAGCCGACGCGCTGGACAAAGCCAATGCGGCTCTCGATGCGGCACAGGCGACGCTCAAACTTCGGCTTGCACAACTCGAAGAGTTGCTTGCCGGCACGACGGTTGAAGAACTTGCACAGGCCGAACAATCCGTAAAGCAGGCCATGGCGCGCCGTGAAGGCGCGGAGATTGACGTCGCGCGGCTTAGTCTGGTCGCGCCCGTCAGTGGCGTTGTCGACAGCCGTTTGTTTGAAATTGGCGAACGGCCCGGCGTCGGGCAGCCACTGCTGGTTATGCTCGGCGGAGTACAGCCGTATGCACGAGTCTATGTGCCCGAAAACCTGCGAGTACAGATAGGCTCCGGCACGAAAGCGCGTGTATTTGTCGACGGTCTGGACAGAGCTATCGCGGGGCAAGTCCGCTGGGTATCGAGTGAACCCGCATTTACGCCCTACTTCGCTCTTACAGAAAGAGATCGCGGCCGCTTAAGCTACGTCGCCAAAATCGACATTCTGAATGAAGCTACCCGACTTCCCGACGGCGTGCCTGTCGAAGTCGAGTTTGAGCTGGACTGACCATGCACTCTCAGATCGCAATTGAAGCTCGAGGCTTGAGCAAGAACTTCGGCGATCTGCGCGCCGTCAGCGAGCTCGATCTCGATGTTCCGCGTGGCCAAATCTATGGCTTCCTTGGGCCGAACGGGTCGGGAAAATCGACAACCATTCGCATGCTTTGCGGTCTGCTGACTCCCACCTCGGGAACCGCCGACGTTCTCGGCACGAAAATTCCCGGCAATGCGAAGTTACTCAAACCGAAGATCGGTTACATGACGCAGAAGTTCTCGCTGTTCGGCGATATGTCTGTACAAGAGAATCTGCAATTTATCGCCGAGATTTATTCCTATCCGAAAAAGGACAGAAAACCCCGCATTGATGAGTTGCTGGGGAAGTACGACCTCGAGCCTCAACGCAAACAAATGGCCGGGACTATGAGCGGCGGACAGAAACAACGCCTGGCTCTCGCTTGCGCCGTGCTGCATCACCCGGAGTTATTATTGCTCGATGAACCGACGAGTGCCGTCGATCCACAAAGTCGCCGCGATTTTTGGGCCAATTTGTTTCGACTTGCCCAGACCGGGACGACTATCCTGGTTTCGACGCACTACATGGACGAGGCGGAACGGTGCCACCGGCTGGCAATCCTCGACAACGGTGTGAAGGTTGCCGACGGTACGCCGCGGGAATTGCAGGCCGCTACCGGCATGCACATTCTCGAAGTGATCGCGGATGACCCTTATGCCGCTCAGGCCGCGATAGCCGAGAGAGCGGAAATCGCAAGCGTCACGCAACTCGGCGTGCGGCTGCGTATATTGATTCCCGAACGCTATGCGAATCCGATCGAAATCGTGAACAACGCGCTGGCCAGCAAGAATGTTTCGGGCAACACGCAGATGGCGACACCGTCTCTCGAAGATGTTTTTGTCGCCGTAACCATGAAGCCGGAGGATCGAAGCAAGTGAAGTCGCTGTCGCGCCTCGGCGCAATTATCAAGAAAGAAGTGCTGCAGCTGAGTCGCGACAGGCTTACTTTCGGCATGGTATTCGGTCTACCAATTATCCAAATCCTGCTGTTCGGCTATGCAATCAACACCGACGTCAGGCACCTGAAAACGGCGATTGCAAATCAGGCCGGTACGCACCTGTCGCAACAATTCGAATCGGAGTTACGTGCGTCGCAGGTCGTGCATATTGTCGAAACGGCCGACACTCCTGAAGAGCTCGAAGGTTTGCTGCGCCGCGGCAAGATCTCGCTTGGCATACTGATTCCATCTGATTTCGACCGCCGGGTCGCCGACGACAACCGGGCGGCTGTACAAATACTGGTTGACGGTAGTGACCCCACTATCCTGGGCGTCGCCAATCAATTGCGTAACATGCCCATACGGTTTGATTCCGCGCCGGTCCAGGCACACAAACAGGAATTGATCGAAATTCGCCCGTACTACAATCCGGAGCGTCGCACTCCAGTCAATATTGTTCCAGGGCTGATGGGCGTCATCCTGATGATGACCATGATGTTATTCACCGCAGTCGCCATCGTGCGCGAACGTGAACGCGGAAATCTCGAGCTGCTGATCAACACGCCGGTCAGTTCAGCGGAACTCATGATAGGCAAGGTCACACCCTACATTGCCATCGGACTGTTTCAGCTGGCGATCATTCTTGGCGTGGGCCAGCTTTTATTCGATGTTCCGATTCGTGGCAGCGTAGTCGATCTCTACATTGCCGGTTCTGCTTTCATCGCAGCAAATCTCGCGTTGGGGCTGCTGATTTCAACAGCAACTCACACGCAGTTTCAGGCGATGCAGTTGACCGTCTTTATTCTAATGCCGTCGATACTATTGTCCGGATTCATGTTCCCGTTCGATGGTATGCCCGAGGTCGCGCAGTACATTGGCGAAGTTTTGCCCACGACGCATTTTATCCGCCTGTCACGTGGCATCATGTTGCGTGAAGCGCCGATCGGCGAATTGGGGCCTGATCTGTTCTACCTGATTGGATTTACTGTCGTCACCATGACAGTCGCTGCGATGCGCTTCTCGAAGCGGCTGGACTAGGCGAGGACCCCTGCAAATGCATGCCCGCCCGAAATACTCGCAATATGTGGTTCTTTCTGGTCAAATCTACCGCCAATGACTCCGCAAACACAGCCAACTCCGACAGTATTCATCGTCGACGACGATGCCGCCATTCGCTTTGCAATGCAGGCGCTAATGGATTCAGTCAATCTCGAGCACGAAATTTTCGGGTCTGCCGATGAGTTTCTTGAAAAAGTGGGCGACCAGCGACCCGGGTGCCTCGTGCTCGATATCCGCATGCCGGGACTGGGAGGTCTCGAACTGCAGGAAGAGCTCATCCGGCGAGAAAATACCTTGCCGATCATTTTTATAACGGGACACGGCGATGTGCCGATGGCAGTCGAAGCCATGCAAAAAGGCGCCGTCGACTTTATTCAGAAACCGTTTCGTGATCAGGAGTTGCTCGACCGCATACGTGAAGCTCTGGCGACTGACGATGAACGCCGGCAAGCCCAGCAACATCACACTGAGGTTGCATTGCGTCTGGACCGGCTCACAAATCGCGAGCGCGAGGTATTTGACCTTGTCGTCACAGGCAAGCCGAACAAGGTGATCGCATATGAACTTGGCGTTAGCCAGCGAACCGTTGAAATTCACCGCGCCCGGGTCATGGAAAAAATGCAGGCCAGATCACTTGCGGACCTGGTCAAGATGCACATGAACGCCTAGTTGCGAGCCCTCACGCGTTCGTCATACCGAGCACAGTCAATACACTCATCAGCGTAGGGATAGACCTTCATTCGGTCGGCCTCGATAGGCTCGGCACACACCGAGCATATTCCGTATCGGCCATTGTCCAGGCGTATCAGAGCTGCAGAGATTTTTGCGATTTCCTCAAGCGCCTCGTTGCCCAGTGCATCCACGACCTCCGAATCTTCAAGCTCTTTCGCCATCTCCTTGGAATCGGAGTTATAGGTGCGCCGAAGGTTCGCGTTAATGCGTTCCAGACGCTCGGACAATTCTCTTTTCTTGGCAATCAGCTCCGCGCGTAGCGCGTCGTTTGGCGCACTGGACATGGTGACCTCCTCTACGGTCTTCAACGCCATCTTATCGCTCTGCCTGACAGCAAGAATCAGTAAATCCACCTATCGAATGATACGTAGAAACCGAGATCGCTTAAGCAACACGACTTATGGATTGCCGATGTGTGGCGGGTATGCTGGCGTTGAAGCATTGAATGCCCATCGCCACTACGTCAGGTATGAAAATGAAGGAAATCTCGAAGATCCTTGCCGTCATTGATCCGACCACTCAGGATCAGCCGGGGCTTCGTCGTGCATCCTGGCTCGCCAAGAAGACTGGCGCCGAACTTGAGCTACTTGTGTGTTATTACAATGAGTACCTGAGCGGCGACCGCCTCTTCGATTCCCCTTCGCTCGAGAAAGCCCGCGAAGAAGTCATAAAAAGCCAGGAACGACACATAGAGGCTCTCGCCAAGCCACTGCGGGCGGACGGACTCACCGTCAAGGTTTCTGCCGTCTGGGACCATCCACTGCATGAAGGTATCATCCGGCACGCCCTTACGAGCCGCGCCGACATTGTCATTAAAGACACCCATCACCACTCCGTTATTACCCGAGCGTTGCTGACCAATACCGACTGGAACCTGATTCGGACCTGCCCCACTCGCCTGTGGCTCGTCAACCCCGTCGAAATGTCCAACACACCCGTGATCATTGCCGCGATCGACCCGATGAATCAACACGATAAACCGGCCGCGCTGGACGACGAAATTTTGCTCTTGAGCAAATCACTGGCGAACAAGGTCGGCGGCGAGGTCCATGCTTTTCACTCCTACGATCCGCGAATCGCAGTCGCGACCGCGACCGCCAACGCCTATATCCCTGTGTCTTTGCCTTTCGATGAGATCGAGAAACAGATGCACGAGGACCATCAGAAGCGCTTTAAGGAAATCACGGAATTTCACAAGATCGACGACGACAAGTCGCATCTGGTGGCTGGCCTCACGCACGAAGAACTGCCAGCCATCGCCGAAAAACTTTCCGCTAACGTCGTCGTCATGGGTGCGGTAGCGAGAAACCGCTGGAAACGCATGTTTATCGGCGCTACAGCCGAGCGAACGCTCGACCATTTGCCCTGCGATCTCCTGATCGTCAAGCCCGACTGGTTCAAGACTCCGGTCAGTCTGGACAAGCACGAAGCGGCCTGAATGATGGTATTCTCCGTGCACCTTAGAGGGTGCAGGGAGTACCTTTGGCTAACAACGGCGGTTCATTTTTTGCGGAGCTGAAGCGACGCAATGTCTATCGCGTCGGCATCGCCTATGTCGTCGTCGGCTGGCTGACGTTGCAAGCGCTCGATATCGTCGTGCCGATCATGCACGCGCCAGAGTGGTTTTCGCAGCTGGTGCTGATTCTCCTCGTCATTGGCTTGCCTTTCGCCTTGATCTTCGCCTGGGCCTTCGAGATGACACCCGAGGGCCTCAAGCGCGAGAAGGATGTTGATCGTTCGACATCGATCACCCATGAAACCGGCCAGACTCTGAATCGCATTATCATTGGTGTGCTGATCATCGCGGTTGGCGTCTTGTTGGCCGACAAATTCTTTCTCGGTGATGCCGATATCGAGCCCGTCGCCGATGTTAGAAACCCTTCGGCGGAAACGTTTGAGGTTACGGCGACCGCATCGCCATCCATCGCTGTACTACCCTTCGCCAATATGAGTGCGGATGAAAGCAGCACTTATTTCTCGGACGGCCTTGCGGACACATTGCTACACATGCTGGCACAGATACGTGAAATTCGTGTTGCCGCGCGCACCTCCTCGTTCCAGTTTCGTGACCAGAATACGGACATCAAGGAAATTGCCGCGACACTCAATGTCGGCACGATATTGGAAGGCAGCGTGCAGCGCGCCGGCAACAAAATCAGAGTTACCGCACAGCTCATCGAAGCCGATACCGGCTTTCATTTATGGTCCGGCAATTACGATCGCAACATGGAC
>JALHUQ010000243.1 GCA_022866645.1 Woeseiaceae bacterium
ATATTGATTCGAATGTTGCAGACGGCCCGCCCGTTACCGGCTGCTGGTGGGATCCGTGGTGGGGTTATATCTGCTCGAACTACTATCAGACCGTCACCGGGACCGAGTTTACCTACGGTGCCGGCCTGGGGTTACGATACGAATTCACGGGCGGCTCATTTATTCGCGCCAATTACAGCGTCTATAAGCTGGATATCGGCGGCGATGCGGCGGATCCGGAGCTGAGCTCCGTCAAGCTCGAATACGGCTGGCGTTTCTGACGGTCCTTGATACGTAAGTTTACGGCCTTGCGCGTGTCAGACTGCTAAATTACAGTGATGAGCCGGGTGTGAGTCTTTCACATCCGACTCGCTGTGAGGTTTCTTGCATGCGCCGGGCTCGACTTGCGCTTTATTCAATCGCCGGCCTGATCAGCCTGCTGCTGATTGCGCTGGTCGTTCTCGTCAATACCGATCTCGGCCGCTACAAGCATTTCGGCGAAGACCTTATTAGCGAGTTGCTCGAGCGGCAATTTGTCATTGACGGTCCACTGCACGCAAGCGTCGGTCGCAAGATCGAAGTGGAGGCCGAAAATCTTCGCCTCGTTGCGACCGAGTGGAGTGCCGAACCCAATCTGGTAACCGCGCAGCGGGTGAGGGCGCGCGTCGATACCTGGTCACTCATCAGCGGACCGATACGCATTGAGAGCCTGGAGATCGACGGCGTACGTATTGCCCTCGAAAGCCAGGAGGACGGTGCCGCTAACTGGGCTCTGGGCGGCGCCAAGGTAGTGCCTGAGCTTGCCGACGACGATCTGTCGCGGCCCAACCTGCCGCTGCTGGTCGACGATGCCAGGATCACTAATGTTGACCTGAGCTTCAACAGCCCCGGCAGGCCGCGGCCGTTTATTTTCCGCGGGCAGCTAAGCGCCGGGACTTCGACTGCCGCCGATCATCTGCAATTGAACATTGACGGCGCCGTCCACGATACGCCGGTCGTGCTCGAAGCGACTGCAGGACCTGTCTTGCAGCTGATCGATTACAGAGCGGTGACGTTTACCGTCGCGGCCAGCCTCGGCGAGATTGAGCTCAACGGCAGTGCGGCGGTTGAGGACCTCTGGCAACCGGCACAGCCGAGCGCATCGCTGACGCTCACTGGCCCGAACGCCGAATACCTGACCGGAATATTGCATCTCGACCCGATCACGACAGGTCCGCTGGACGTCAAGTTAAGCGTCGGGCCGGTCGGCGACAATATGCGAATCGACCTCAACGGCGCGTTTGGCGAATTTGCCGTGGATGTGAGCGGGCACGTCGACAGTCTGAGGTCGCTGCAGGAAGTCGATCTGCGTGTCGCGGCAAGCGGTCCCGACGCGCGAACTGTCGGCGCGCTGCTCGGCAGGCCGAACGTGCCGCAGGACCCGTTCAATATCGTCGCCGACGTCACGCGCTCCGGCAAAGACTTAGCGATAGAGCAGGTCGCCATCGCAATTGGTGACTCGCGCTTCGAGCTCAATGGCGGCTTCCGTAACTTCCCGAACCCCAATGCGGCGACGCTGACGCTCAACATCGCCGGTCCGGACTTCGGGCGCTTCAACGCGTTGTTCGGCCTGCCTGGAGAACTGACCGGCCCGTTCAAGGTCGACGCAACGATCAAGCCCTTGAGTCCGTCGGGCGCCGGGGTGGACATTGCGGCGCAAGCGCAGGACGTTCAGATCACGGTGAACGGCAGTGTGACCGACGCCGAGAATTATGTGGGGACAACACTGCGGCTGCATGTCGCGGGACCGGACCTCAGAACGATCGCCACCGCCGGTGGCCTGCAGGCTGCACCGGCCGAGGCATTCGACCTTGCCTTGCAGCTCGAGCGTATCGGCGAGGGGCTGCGGTTGAGCGAAGGCTCAGCTTCAATCGGCAACGATCACGCAACATTCAACGGAGTTATTGGCGACAAACCGCTGGAGGCTGCTACCGATGTCAGCTTTGCACTGGCCGGAACCAATTTTGCGAAAAGTCTGGTCGCTTTTGGTGTCGACGCTGATGAATTGCCGAATGCCCGCTACGAAGCGAGCGCCAGGATCGAGCGCGGCTCCGACGGTTTCCTGTTACACGACTTACGCGCAGCTATCGGTGAACGGCCCGATTACGAGCTGACCGCCGATGGGCTGATCACGGACGACGCCGACTTCGTCGGCTCTCGCCTTGCCATTACGGCCCACGGAACGAGCCTCGGGGCGCTGGCCACCGCCGGCGGCGTTGAGGGCATTGCCGGATTACCGTTCAACACGTCGGCCGACGTGCAGCTTGCCGCAAATGGTTTCACCGTTAAAAATGGTCGCGCAAAAGTCGGCGACGATCTGCTGACGCTGGATGGCCTCATCGGTGCCAGACCGCTTGAGCGCGACACCGATATCCGCTTTTCTGTTACAGCAGCTGATCTAAAAAGCACCTTGGCAGCCTTCGGTACCGTGATGGAGGCGCTTCCGTCGGGCAAGCTTGTGAGCAGTGGTTCGATTCGAAGCCAAGGCAATTATTTTTCGCTGAATAACATGTCGACAAACTTCGCTGGCGCAAAGATCGATCTCGCCGGCCGTGTCGGCAGCTTACCCACTCTAAATGGCACAGATCTCGAGCTGCGTGTCAGCGGCGCTGATTTCTCGCGCGTGCTGCCCGCGATGGATGCGACCCGCGCACTCGACAAGCCGTTCAGCCTCGACACAAAGATTCGGCTGAAGGGTGACCTCCTGACGATCACCGATCTGCGTTTCAAAGTGGACGCAACGTCACTCTCGGCGGATCTCGAAACCGCCATGAATCCGCCGCTGGCTCGCGGCCGTTTTTCGATTACCGCGGACTCGCCCGATGTGTTCCGGCTGGTGCCGGAAGATCCTGAGGTTTCAGTATCGGTAACCGCCCCGATGACACTCAGGACGGGTGGCGACTGGTCCGACACTATCTGGACCTTCGACGAATTACTCTTTTCGTTGGGCAAGGGCGCGCTGACTGTGCAAGGCAGCATCGATCGTCCGCCCAATTTCGATAACACGGATCTCAGCGTCAGTCTGGACATCGCGAGTTTGCGTAACTTGAGTCCGCTCGCAGGTCGCGATCTTCCTGCTGACGCGGCGCACCTGCAATTTCGTCTGACCGGTACCCAGGAAGCCATGACCCTGCAGGACTTTGCGGCTACCTTTGGCGACAGCGATATTGCGGGGAGTTTCGTTTGGCGCGATACCGGCAAGACGGACCTGGATGCCACTTTCACCTCGCGGCGCCTGAATCTCGCGCCCTATTTGCCCGAGCCCCGGGACGAGTCTGAAGTACCGGCCCCATCCAGCGAGAAGAAAACACGGGTCATACCCGATACGCCGCTGCCAATGGACGCGCTCGCCAAACTCGAGGCATCGGTCGACTTCAATTTCGGCGAGGTTGTCCTGAAGCAACGTGCACTGAAAAACGTCTTGCTCGAGGCTTCGCTGCACGACGGTGCATTGCTAGTGACGAAATTCAATTTTGCGAACACCGTCGGCGGCAGCTTGTCTGGCGCTTTCAGCTTGCGGCCCGTCGACGGCGGCGGCGACCTGTTGCTTGATGTCCAGGGCGCGGGACTGACGATGGGGCTGCCGGCAGAGAGCCCCGAAGACCTCGCCGCGCTGCCGACCTTCGATCTCGACACGGTGCTGGCCGGGAAGGGACGGACCATCCGCGAACTTGCCGGTTCGCTCGGCGGTTACGTGCGGCTGACCAGCGGCGAGGGGCGCATCCATTCGTCAGCAATGCGTTATTTCACCAGCGACTTCCTGTCTGAGGTGCTGACCACGGTCAACCCGTTCACGAAGACCGATCCGTACAACTCTGTGAAATGCACGGCCATACTGCTCGCGGCAAACGATGGTGTTATCTCTGGCAAGCCTGCAGCGGTCATGCAGACGGATCGGATCCAGATTTTTGCCAGTGCCACAATCGACCTCAAGACCGAGAAACTGGAAGCCGACATCAAGACGGTTCCACAGAAAGGGCTGGGTATGAGTTTTTCGGATCTCGTCAATCCGTACACCAAGCTTAGCGGCACGCTTGCGAGCCCGGTATTGATACTGGACCCGAAAAGTGCCCTGATCGAGGGTGGCGCCGCCGTCGCAACCGGCGGTATCTCATTCGTGGCGATGCGCTTCAAGGATCGATTCCTGACCGCGAAGGATCAGTGCGGCAAGGCAATCGAGGAATCGAATGCCGAATTCACGGCGCAGAGAGAAAAATACCGGCCGGGCTCATCGAAATAGCGCTCTAACTGTCAGGGTGGAGACCCCCGCTTATTCAGCCGGCTGTTCCTCGACCGTGATCGCTACGGTTGTCGTAGCGGTGATCACGACCAGGTCGCCAACTTTCGAACGCTTGAGATTTTCCGGATTTCGAGCGACGAATTCATTGACTGTGCCGTCGGGTCCTTTCAACTTGAACGTGTTCGTTTCCAGGTTGATTTCTTCAACCGTTGCGGTAACAACGGTCGCATCCATTGCCGCCATGCCAGGCATCGCACCCTTCTCGCTGCGCGCCATGGCAGAAGCACTGGCCGCGTTGGGCTGCATGCCTTCATTCGCCATGACCTCGATGGTCACCGTCTTGACGTACTCAGCAAGATAGTGTCGTGAGGTATACGCAATTAATGGTTTTCATTTTGGGGTCCGCTAAGGTTAAGTCGGCAGAATAGGTGTCGAGCCGCCGTGAGGGCAGAGGCTATCTGAAATGTAGAGGGTCCCTGAGGTTTTGCAGGGCCCGGTAGTAGTAGAGCGGGGTGGGTTGTTTCTCCTTGAATCTCAAGTTTCTCAAAAATTCAATCTCACCCTGACTCGCATTGCCGCTGAGCGATACGTCAGCAAGAAATTCAGTAAGGCCCGGCTGCTCGTCGCTCAGGTCATCCGGCTGTTGCTGGGTGAATTCAAATTTCCTCGGTTGTCCTGGAGCGAGGCGTTTGTTCAGCACGATTTCCATACTGAAAGTGGAAAGGTCGATGTCCCAGGACTCGATGAGCGGACCAAAAAAGGAATCACAGTCTTCGCGTGAAAGATTGAAAACATCCGTGTCCAGAAACTCGAGGATTTTGACTCGCAGTTGCTTATAGTTTCGCTTGCTGAGTCGAGCAACCTCGTGAAGCCACTTTTTATTCTCCAGCTCGCGTCTGGCTACTCGCTTGACAAGCTCCAGGAGCTTTTGAGTGATCAAACTTTCCAGTTCACCAAAAGGCTGTTTTTCGAAAACTTCGCGAAATTGCTGCCGCTTATCAGGCAGGCATTTGCTCAATACAAGTTCTCGAACTTCTGCGAACATCGGTGCAGGAGGCTCCTCGAGCCCTTTTCTGAGTTTCTGCATACGCTGCGCATGAGCGAGTTTTGCCAGATTGCCACTCGTGAGCCTGAGATATTTCCCCATTTTCTCGTAGATGTCGGTGCGATTGGGCGCCGGCGGCAGCTTCTTTCGAGTCAGTAACTGGGATATATAGGATTCCGTTACTTCGGCTGCCGCCGCCAGGCCCTTCTGGTCCAATCCCAGCTCCCCGAGCCTCGACTTGATCACCTCACAAACATCCATCGCGCTCCCCCACGGTAATTAACGAGTTCGGTTAATACAGGTCATTGTTCCAAAACAAAATTGACAAAGCAAGTAAATTAACCTATTATAGTTAATATCCTAATGACACCTCAGACGAAATACACTAACTCTGGTTACCTGAAGTGTCCTCTTAGCCATTCATCTTTAAGGAGAAGAATATGTTTGCACGCAGAGTATCAATAGATCTGAAGCCCGATAACAAGGCCGAATTCACCCACAAGCTGGAGAAGGAAATCCTTCCGTTGCTGCGCAAGCAAAAAGGCTTCCAGGATGAGATCAGTTTTGTCACGACTGCCGGCAGGGAAGCCTTCGCGATCAGTTTGTGGGACAACAAGGAAAGCGCCG
>JALHUQ010000244.1 GCA_022866645.1 Woeseiaceae bacterium
CGCACGATGTCGCCACCGATCATATCCAATACAAATCACAAGCGACGGCAATGGGTCAGCAGCAGTCGTCCAGTAGTTTATCACTTGACTGACGGCTTGCGGCCAGAAGCGGACGTGTGCCGACCTAGGTCACACCCGCTTTCTCCAGAATAGGAAAAACTGATAAACAAATTCCAGTCGTTCGTGCCACATTCGAATAATCATTCGCAACTCCCTAGTGATCATCTCCGCCATAAACCCACATAGGGATGGTCTTACCTGCACGTTCGAAACCGATTTTCTCGTAAAATCCAAGGGAATCGACATCTGCGGTGAGCATCTGTTGGTGAAAAGATCCATATCGCCCTCGCATCGCCGCCATGATGCGAGAGCCAATACCTTGTCCATGATTTTCTGGATGAACCAGCAAGTGCGGGTAATATACGACCAGGTGCCCGTCCGATATTGCATTGGCAATGCCCACAAGTTTGCCCGCAATACGCGCTGTCACAAGCGAATGAGAATTTTGAAGTGCGGCAACCAGTTCATTCGGTTTCTTAGCCGATGACCAAGCGTTGGCGGCATAAAGGTCAACAACCTCTGACTCTTCTATCGAATCATCGAAATTAATTTCAACTGCTGAATTCAAGTCCGTCATCCCCGATCTCGTCTGGCAATTATTGGACCAAAAAGCACGACGGCCCGGTCAGTATCTCTTTACGCCTGGACGGCTGCTGTGGGTCACAAGCCGTCATCTTACCGCAGATTTTTCGAGCGGCTGCTATGCGACGCGAAGCAGCCCCACGGTTTGATTCCTGGTGACCGTCTCAGAACGGCCAGAAGCAGGCGTTGGTGACCAGGGCTTGTCAGGAATGGTCGCCCCGTCTTGCTATTGGATAACCAAGCTTCTCGAGAACTACGCCGGCTATTACGGCGAGGAAAATTGATCCTGCGAATACAGATGCAATACCGTCAGTCGTGCGTAAAAAATCGCCGAGAAAACTTGCCGGTCTTAGCTCTCGAGCGACAGCGCAAATAACCCAGAACCCCACTACGCATGCCCAAAGTGCAGTCCCCGTCAGAGTAACTTTCAGAGGAAAATTGATCTTTGGAGCTTGCGCCTCAACAGCTTTGTTGAGCTTTAGTCCAAAATATATGACGACACCAACGACCACCAAAGTGATGGCGCCCAATCCGAGAAAGAACTTCAACTCATCGATCATTTGCGCGTCCAGAGCACGTTACCTCATTCGCTGCGAAGATCTGCATTGGGTCACCAGCCGTAATATTACCTCAGATTTTTCGAACGGCTGGTATACGACTTGAAGCAGCCCCTCGGTTAGCGTCCTGGCGGACGTCGCAGAACCGCCAGAAGCGACCGGTCATGCAAGTGCAATTCTCAGCTACGGGCATATTTTACGAAAGAGCTATTCTGCACCGTTTCCTTGCCTCGTTGCCCAAACTTCGAAGAAGGCATCCATCTCAGCAGCAGCCCCTTCGTCATCGAAGGACTTCTCGCCAGCTGCAAATGGCCAAAACGTATCGATATACTC
This sequence comes from Woeseiaceae bacterium, assembly GCA_022866645.1. Lineage (GTDB taxonomy): Bacteria > Pseudomonadota > Gammaproteobacteria > Steroidobacterales > Woeseiaceae > UBA1847. The sequence goes on from JALHUQ010000244.1 coordinate 1,533, forward strand.
AACCAATTCGTCTCGAGTGAAGCTGTGGTCGTGGCGAGCGTTAAGCGACAATAGTTCTTCAATAACTTGCGCTATTGTCCATCCGGCTTCCACTTGTTCCGGCACAACCAAGTAACGGTCCTTAGGGTTCTCCTCAAACAAAGCCCGCTCGATTGTCGCTGCTACCGCATCCGGTGGCGTGCCTTCATTTTTGATTCCGGCTTTGAGTCTCTCCCTGCAACTGGCCAGCAATTGCTGGCGGCGCTCTTCAAAATAGACATACGGCTTTGCGTCGGTGTCCGCCAGACGACGCTGACAACGAGTCAGTCCAATCTCGGATGCAAAGTTTCCGGGCTCAACTGCGGCGACGAATACATCAAATTTGCTCATTTCGCTCCTGAGAGAATCTGTAAGCGCTTCAACAGCGTGCTTACTCGCCGAATACATCCCGTAGCCGTCACCCGACAGGAAACCGGATATTGAACTGATGTTCACGACGCGTCCTTTCGACTCAATAATCAACGGCGCAAATGTCTTGGTAACACGAAAAACGCCATACACATTTACATCGAATAGAAATTCCAGTTCGGACACGTCGGCTTCAATCAATGGTGCTACGACATTTACGCCGGCATTGTTTACGACGCCCCACAAGCCCCGACCTTCCCTTTGGATTAGCTCGAACGCAGCATCGATTTCGTCTTGCTTCGTAACATCTAAGCGGACAGCCATCACGTTCTTTATGTTATTGAGCTCCTCAATATCCGCCGCCTTGCGAGCGCCAGCGTAAACAAAGTAGCCAGCAGCTGCGAGCCGCTCGGCGGCTTTTCGACCGATTCCCGTACTGGCACCAGTAATGAGCACAGCCATCTGCGGATTGGTGTCATCCGCACACGCATGTTGTGGCAAAACAGACGCCGAAAGTATGACGACCAGTGCGGCCAGAAGAGTTGTTCTTATCATCCGTGTTTCCTCTATGTTCTGTGTTCGACGCTAAATCGCGAGCGGGGCATAACATCCGTCAGGGCGTGCCTGGACGACCGTCCGCTTCGGGTCACAAGCCGACATATTACTCCAAAGCGCGTGACCGTCGGCAGTCGGTCAGAAGCGGACGTCGAAACATCATTGGTCTATGTTGCGAGCTTGCAGCGGTATGACCAAGCTACACAAGGCCAAAACCATCAGCCAGCCGAAAATAACGAAAAATGATGTGCTACTGAAACCAGTCGTCTTGATGGTAAAGAATGAAGCAGTAAGCGCGGCAAGAACAATCAATAGTGTGGACGTGGAGTGCAACCTTAGCTTCGTATTACAGTTGCCGCATACAAGTCTTCTACTTGCCAATTTCGACCAGGTATTCATTGCTGTCTGCCCGCATGCTGGGCATGTGTTTGAGTTCACGATCTATGTCGGCTTTGGTTCACAAGTCATCATGTTACCGTAGTTTTCTCGACCGATTGAAGTCACCGACGCTTAGCAGTCGCTCGTTCATGTTCCTGGTGATCGTCTCAGAACGGCCACAAGCGGACGTACTATTTCGGATACAGTAAAGTGAACGATAGACGTAGCGCCCATCCTTCCGGCCCGGCGCTAGGCGAATTGACCCAGTAGCGCACGCCGCCGCCCACCGACACCATTTGATCACCAAGTCGAAGCAACTGACTGACCGTCAGGTTGACGGGCACGGACCAGTTCTCACCCTCCCAATCATAGGTCGATTCAGTATTCAATCCGTAAGTGGTCATGGATGGAGTAACGTAAGAAACAAACGGTTGCAGGAAGGTGGCGCTGATGTCGGCGCGATCGCTCGCACCAGCGAATGACTCGATGTGATTGGCCAAGGCACCGAACGTCCATGGCCCTTGCTGTTTGAGGACGACGGCAGTTGGGCCAATTCCCCATTTTTCGCTGCCAAGGAATTCATCAGTTGCCGTCGGTGCGAGTAATACAGGACCGGCACCCCATATCCAGCCGCTGGATGTGGGTGCTTTCGGGGAAAAGAAGAAGCTCTGCACCGTGTCGCCCAGGCCAAACTCGCTGTATCCGTCAAACGGCACGTCGTTCTGATCAACAATCGGCAAGATCGTGCGTGAAATCAGGTTCCAATCATCGCCAATGGAAATCGGGACAACCGGCTGCACGTTGATACGCATTATCGAGCCATCGTCGTCAAGACCAAAGTTGTCATCGTAGTTCAGCTGGATCGGCACACTGATCAACGCGGCTACCGGGTTGGCAAGCTGTTTTGCCAACTCCGCCTCATCTTGTGCGACAGCATCACTATTGGACATTAAACACGCAAGTGCTGTGATTGCGACACAACTACGTAACGTTATTTCCTTAATAATGGCGAATAGTGCCATTGACAGAGAAACAATCAGCATCGGTACGGCTAGAGTTTTTTTCATCTTTTATCTCGCTACAGGAGTGCTACCGGTATCAGAAATTGCCTATACGGGCAAATCAGACCACAGATTTTTCAGCATAAATCAATTTGGAGGACTGCCGCTTTGGGTCAGCAGCAGTCTGCCAACAGTTTACCACCTGGGCGGCTGCTTCCGAGTGCAAAGCAGCCGCTCGTTCTGTTTAGTCGCGACTGACTCAGAACGGCCATAACCGGACATTAGGACCTAACTGAATGGTCCGACTTACTGGGGCCATACCATTCGGCCAGAACCAGGCGTTCGTTGTAACTCGAACTTCCACTTTAGAAAGTTCAGTGCAGTAAGAAGATTCTTCATTCAGCGATCCCATCCCAGATCTCCTATACTGCATTGGCCCTTCGCGCAATTGGACGATGCCATTGGCCAAGAATAAGAAGAACACGCTGTTTCAACGCTGGCTCTTGCCCGGGTTTCTGTTTCAGTCCGTCATCATCGGCGGTGGCTATGCGACCGGGCGCGAGCTAGTGGAGTTCTTCCTGTCCGTCGGCCCATTGGCTGGATTGATCAGCATTCTGGCTGTCACCGTGATCTTCAGTTTCACACTGAGTGTTGCCTTCGAGTTGGCGCGGGTCACTCGAGCGTACGATTACCGGACGTTTTTCAAACAGATACTCGGTCCCGCCTGGTTCTTGTTCGAAATAGTCTACTTAGCGCTGGTGATTCTTGTGATCGCCGTGCTCGGCTCGGCGTCTGGCGAACTGGTCGGCTATCGTCTTGGTATCGCACCGGTTATCGGCACCATCACGATGGTAGTGGTCGTCGGAATCCTGGTGTTTTACGGTACGACGATAATTGAGAAGGTGTTGGCAGGCTGGTCGTTCCTTTTGTATGCCGTTTATGCGGTACTAATCTGGTCATTTCTCTCCAAGTTCGGTCATAAGGTTCCTGCTGTACTCGCGACCGACGACATGAGCGGGCCATGGGTGATGGGCACCATTCGCTACGTCGCTTTGACGGCGACTGCAGTCACGATGATCCTGTTCTGCGTAAGGCATATGGAAAGTCGTCGCGATGCGTTTGTTGCAGGTGCGCTTGCCGGGCCTATTGGCATGCTGCCTGCCATATTCTTTCTGCTGGGAATGATCGCGAGTTACCCGGAGATACTCGAAGCGCCTGTGCCCTCCGATTACATGCTGCAGCAACTCGACTTTGGGTGGATATCGTTGATCTTTTATATTGTCGTCTTTGGAACCTTTATCGAGACGGGCACCGGAATGATTCACGCGATTAACGAGCGAATCGATCACGCATTCCTCGAGCGATCGACCTCGATGCCGCGTTGGCTGCGACCGGCAATAGCGATGTTCATTCTTTTTTTCGCCGTTGTTCTCGCGGATCGAATCGGCATTATTGATCTAATCGCGAAGGGTTACGTCGCTCTGGCCTGGGTTTTTCTGGGCGTATTCCTCGTGCCTCTTTTGACCGTTGGGATATGGCGGATAAGGAAGTAGGGCTCTGAGCAGCTCATGTTTGGGCTGGAGTAAGCGAGGGGTCAGGGCCCCTTTCTTGGGCTGTGACGAGCAGCAGTCGTACGATAGTTTATCACCCGGACGGCCAGAACCTCTTTTGGTGTTCCTGTTGTGGGCGTCCGGCTTGCTAATTCAATTTCTCAGCGATGAATCAATGTTGATCCTTGGCCAGTTGCCAAAACAAGAACGAGAAGATGTCGGCATACTCAGACAGCAACTGATCTCGAGTAGAGCCAATACCATGGCCAGCGTCAAACTCGTCCCGCAGCAATACCGGCGGGCCATCCTCGCCGTTGGCCGCCTGTAACCTTGCCGCCATCTTGCCTGACATCCAGACGTTGACCCGTGGGTCATTGTAGCCATGGGTGAGTATCGTCGCCGGATAGGTCACGCCTTCACGGACGTGGTGGTATGAGCTCATTGCCAGCAGGCCATTGAAACCTTCCTCGTCGGTGACGGTACCGAACTCCTTGATATTGGGTACGCCATTGGTCGTGGTCTCGGCGCGGATCGCATCGAGCATGCCGACCTGAATCACTGCTGCGCCGAACAGGTCGGGCCGTGCGGTGAGGGACCGCCCTGCAAGTATACCGCCGGCGCTACCGCCCATTGCCGCCATATGCGCCGGCGCGGTATAGCCTTTGTCCACGAGGTATTCGGCACAGGCAATCAAGTCCAGCCAGGTGTTGGGCTTGTTCGCCATACGGCCCGCGTAATGCCATTCTTGTCCGTACTCACCACCACCGCGTACATGGGCAATAGCAAAGACGCCACCGCGTTCGAGCCACGCGAGCCGTATCGGCGAAAAGAATACGTCCATGGTAATCCCGTAGCTGCCATAGCCGTACACGATGGTGGCATTGCTGCCATCCATTTTAAGATCGGCGCGGTGCAGAATCGAGAGCGGCACCTGCGTGCCATCGTGTGAGGAGACCAGCACCTCTTTCACCACAAACCCTTCGAGGTTATCGAACTTGCCGACCGGAACCATGCCGGTATCCGTAAAAGTGCCGGCCTTGGGTTCGTAGGCGTAGCGCACGCCCCCTTGGATCCATGAAGTTTCGTAGAGCAGGATGCCATCGACCTCAGGCGAGACCGACGAAATGTATTCTGCGCCCGCTCGCGGTGTGTTCAGAACCTCCATCGTTTTGTCCGGCCCGACGCGGATCACTTTGTTGAGGCCATCCCGTAAAGTATCGACGTAAATCGCGTCCTTCGCGGCAACGACATCTCTCAACACTATTTCGCCAGGGGCGATGACCACGTCGGCGGTATCGAGGTCAGGTGCTGCAAGCTTGGTTTTAATGAGTTGGTAGCGCGGCGCATCTTGCGCGGTCAGCAGATAGATGTCGCCGCCCATCACTGCAAAGCCGGTAACCAGGTCTGTTTCGTCAGAGATACGTACCCACGGAATATCATCTGACAACAGTGAGTCCACGGGCGCGGTGAACAGCGAAATCTCATTGTTATCGCCGTGCTTGACTTTGAGGACCGCGTGTTCTGAGTTTGGGGTCAGCCACAGGCTGGGGAAATCGGTGTCGAGCAATGGCAGGCGATCTGATAGATCATAAGCGGCGATCACAGGGTCCTCGCCCGGGTCCGTACCGAGTTCGTGGAAGCGCACCATGGTCTGCTTATAGATTTCGGTTTCGGCAGCATCTTCGGGCAGGTCACGGCGTCGACTATAGTAGAAGCCATTGCCGCTGGCGGTCCACATCGGCCTGTTGTAGGCCGTCTCGATATTATCGATAGGCGCATCCACCGAGTTACCCGAAGCGACTTCCATAATGTGATACGACGTTAGCTCCGAGCCTCCTTGGGCGAGACCGTAAGTCACATATCTGCCGTCCCATGACGGCATGTAGATGCCCAGTGAGTAGTGTTGCTCCCCTTCTGCTCCGAGGGTTTCCGGGTCAACAAGAAGCTGTGCGCTATCGCTGTCCGCAGGGTGATAGTAAAACTTCTCCAGATTTTCGCCGGCGTTGCGACGCATATAGAACATGTCGCCGTTAGCCAGCCTATGAACTCCGTATGTGGTATACGGCGCGCCCTGGTCAAGCTCGACTAGTCGCTCATAGATCTCCTCGCGCATGGGCAACCCCGCGAGAATTGACTCCGTGTACTCAGCCTGCCCCTTAAACCACTCGACAACATTCGAGTCATCCTGGTTTTCCATATATCGGTATGGGTCGTCGACCTCGACGCCCCAATGTGTGGCGGTGGTGTTCTCGATCTTTGCGACGGGGGCCGCGGGGCCAGCAGCGGATTCAGTTGCTATGTTCCCTGAGACATCTCCGTTCGACTCTTTCCCGCCACAGGCGCTGAGTATTGTCGATGCGAGCAGGACGACAGTGATATGTTTCCAGCGACAGCTTATTCGCATTGTTGAGCTCCGTTAGGGACGTATGCAGACCAATCTTCGGCGCAGGCTGAAATCCAGTCAATTCTGGGATGTACTTTAGCGACGTTAGAATTTGTCTAAGCGGCGCGCGGCGAGTGTCCGTTTTGGGTCACAAGCCGTCATCTTACCTCAAGTTTTTCGAGCGGCTGCTAAGTGACGTGAAGCAGCCCCTCAGGTCGCTTCCTGGCGACCGTCTCAGTTCGGCCAATAGCAGTCGTTGGATTTATCGAACACCAAAACACATGACGTCTGCAACGGGTTTCGACTTAAATTATCGAGTTCACTGATGCGATGGAGTTTCCCTGCTTGTTCAGCGCTTGCCGAAGCATTTGAGCGAGGCAACGGCCCCAGAGTACTCCCGGGGTCGTTGCGCGCTTGACTATTTGGCGGGCACGGTCTCTTCGCCCCGGTACATGCGGTTACCGCTGCAGGTTGAGACTTCGTCGAATTCAGCGTCGAACGCGGAGTCGGCGTCGACAACCTTGCCCCAGGTCGCGATATCCGGATAGGTGTCAACCCACATGAAACCGCCAAGGTCACCGACGAGTGTCGAGACGTAGGAACTCGTGATCTCATCAGAACCGCCTGTTGAGCGAGCCCACTTGAGCCATCTTGCATTGATTGCCATAGCGTCCTCCTTGGTGCTGCTATCTTTCAATTGGCAGGAGAACACGATCGAGACTGGCTCTGCATGGACGGCGACCGAAAGAAGCAGGAATACAGACGTTATGGTGGCCAACATGATTTTCTTCAACATGATTAACTCCTTATTCTTGTTTTAGTTGTGTTCACTTCAGTATAGAAGAGAATTCTAGCTTTGCTTGCTCGCAGCGAGCCTTCGCCTTCCTGGCGACCGTCTCAGAATGGCCACAAGCAGCCGTTCTGCACTGCTCAAAAACGGCCGTCGTCAACGTCGCCAATGAATTTGATGAGGCCCTCAAAGTACGTGGCCTGATCATCATACAAAGCGAAGTGGCTGCCATCGGGGCAATAGAGATAACGACCGTTTGGGAAAGTGCTCGCCATCCACTCCATGTGTTTTGGGTCCATCGTGTCGTGTTCGGCACCAATGACCAAGGTTGGCACTTCGATTTCTGAAAGCGCAGCCGTCCGATCCCATTTCACGAGTTTGCCACTGGCCCCGAGTTCACTGGGCCCTTGTAGCGGGATATAAATATCGTAATTGAGCTTGGCGAAGGCACGATTTACCGGGTCAGGCCATTCATCCGCTGGCATCCGCAAGATGTGGTTTACGTAGTGGTTCTCGACGAGAAGCTCCATATATCTCGGGTTGGCGTAATCTTCTGTTTCTTCAAAAGATTGGATCTCCGCCAGTACCTCGGGATCCATAGTTGGCATCAGCACATCCTGGGCGTATGCGTTATAGGCGGGAATACTCGCCATCATGTTTGAGATGATCAGGCCCTTTATGTTCTCTTGGTGTGCCAAGGCGTATTCGATTGCCAGAATTCCACCCCACGACTGTCCGTAGAGATAGAAGTTACTCGCATCCAGGCCGAGCGCCTTCCGAACCTGCTCCACCTCGTCCACAAAACGCGGTAGTTCCCAAAGCTCAGGCGCGTTCGGCTGATCGGAATACGCTGAGCCAAGCTGATCGTAGTAGTAGTATTCGACTCCCGCCGCGGGCAGGAACGAATCAAACGCCTCCAGATACTCGTGCGTTGCGCCTGGGCCGCCGTGCAGCAAGAGGACCTTTTTAGTAGGGTTATTCCCAACCCGTTTGGTCCAAACGCGGAACGTGCCGCTGGGGGTCTCAATTGGGATTAGTCGCACGCCACCGCTAAGCGCATCGGCACGCCCGGTATTATCGAAGTAGTCCGAAGTTGCATCACCAGAAGGCTCACCGCTGCACGCCTGCAGTAATGCGCCAACCATTAGGGCGATCAGGTATCTGTTCATATGTGCCTCTTCACTCAATGACAACGTCCGCTTCGGGTCAACAGGAGTCGCTCGTCATTCTAACACTCGACTGACGGCTTCCGGCCACAAGCGGCCGTCTAAACTTGGTTCGAAAAGGCGGCGAGCGTCAGTTTTTCAGGCACCATCAAGTTTCAATCTCTTTCGAGTCGAAAAAATGAACCAGAGCGTTACTGCCGTTCCGACGATCATCAGAAGCAGCGTGCCTCCGCCGATGATCTGAGGGAGCAGTGGTGGCGCAGGCCAAGGTTCAAATCCATTTTCGATTAGCAGTTCCCGGTAACGATAGATTTGAAAAGCAGCACTGATGAATCGAGTCACCAATATGCCGGAGGCCAGCACGTAGAGCGTCGATAGCAGAAAGTGTACGAAATCCACAACGCGTGTACCTGCAAGGTGCGTCGCGACGATAACCGCGAACGTCACCGTAATCCATATCTGCAAAATGGAGTCGGCGAGGGACAGCGCGGAATAGAGGGTCTCGTAAATCAGTTCTTGGGTCATTTGTTCACCAGACGCATTATGTATTTGCGACTAAGCATTGTGCGGTATTGAAGATGCACGACAACAAAACGCAACGACGGTCCCAACCAATGGCTGCTTTGGGTTGCGGTTTCAACCGGTCAATGCAACATGTTATCACCCGACCGACCGCTTTCGAGTGTAAACCAGCCGCCAGCAGTGGGCGAAATCCTGCAGCTAAGAATTTAGTTCGCTGCGCCGATTACTTCCCGATGGCAGCGGCAAGTCCTTCGGGGTCGGTAACGCTGACCCACAGCATGGAGTGGTTCTTGAACCCGATGACCTTTGGGACCTTGTCCACGAACGCGATGCTCAACCCCTTGTGATGGTTCGTCCCGAAGGTGAGCCCGTCGTCGATGAAGCTGAGCCGCAACCCGACCGCGGTGTACCAACGGTGCGGGCCCGTAACGAGCGTGTGGTCGATGTTGTCCAGCGTCGTCTTCACTTTGACTCGCCCGTAGGTTGCAACGAGTTCGCCATTATCTGAGATTTCGACGCCGTCGTCCTCGCCCACGCCCAACGCGAAAAACAGTGCAGTCCATCGCTTGTCGAACCGGTACGGGAAGTGTCGCGTTGTCATGACTTTAAGTTCTGGCGCGGCATGGCCGCCACGTTGAGATCGATATTTTCCATCCGCGATACCTACCAGTAGGCGAGTTGTCGAACGTCTGCTGTGGGTCAGTAGCCGTCATATTAACTCAGAATTCTCGGCTGGCTGCTAAGCGAAGTAAAGCAGCCTCTCAGTTAGCGTCCTGGCGACCGTCTCAGAACGGCCAATAGCGGTCGGTCAAATCGTGCCTAGTTTAAGTCGGCAAGATCTTCATTTAATAACTCGATTGCTTCATCCATATCCTTGTCTAGGGACAAAACTGCGTTCTGCAGTATGTCCTGAATACGGTCTAATTTTGCGATCATCATGTTTTGAAACTCTTCGCTCCGAACCAGTGCCAAGTGACTCTTCCTGTGTTCGAGCACGAACCGTGGAAACACGTAAGGAAATTCTGGTACCCCGGGTTGATGCTCCGTTCTATTGGTCAGCTGCGGCATGTAAGCATTGGCGATAAGATAGGGTGTGTAGGTATTATGGTGAAAGTCTTCATCTAGTTTCCAGAAGTTTTGTGCCCGCGTGATTTCAACCCGCAATTTGGCGAGTTTCTGGACTAAGACGGGGTCGGAAAGTGAGGCGGCCCCACCGCTAAACAATAACGCCATTGGCGCGCTTTCCCAGCCGCCACCGGAGTTGTACCACCACGTATCAGCAATCAATCGATCAATTTTGTCCTCCTCGACGATAGAGTCCTGTTCGATACCTATACGAATCAATTCAGTAGCGGCTACCGCGATTGCTTCGTTAAACCTTCGCCCTTCTTCCACCTTTGCCTTCTTATCCTGCAAATCCTCTACGAGCGCCCGCATCAGTGCTCGCTCGTCCTGAGATCTCCTGTTTTCGTCCCACCAGGCGTCAATAGAAAACGCCAGAAGAATTCCCACGACTATCACCGCCGCCTCCGCGAGCATGCGCTTCCATTTTTTGTTCTGAACTGCATTCATGTGGGAGGTCTCAATTACCGCGCCAATAGCTTTCGGTCAATAGAAAACCGGGGACTCAAAACATTACTGTATCTTTCGAACGAAAAAGAAATCTGCGTTTATCGGGCAATTGTCCCTCTGTGAGGTTAGTCGAAGAGCGAACGACGGCTGTGGGTTGCGGTTTCAACCGATCGACGCAACACATTGGCTAAATCGTTCGGCCGGTGTTTCGAAGTCTAACGTTTCTCGCGGTCGTTCGTTAAGTTGTCTGGCTACAGCGTTCAGTTTGTTCTGATGGATGTCAGACAGATC
>JALHUQ010000245.1 GCA_022866645.1 Woeseiaceae bacterium
ACCGTACTATCCGACGTTGATGTGCTGGTTTTGCTGGACGTTTATGCCGCGGGTGAGGAGCCGATTGCGGGTGCGGATGGCCGCGCGATGGCGAGGGCGATTCGCAGTCGTGGGTCGGTGGAGCCGGTATTTGTTGAATCGCTGGACGGTCTTCATGCCGTTTTGATGGATCTCATCAAAGACGGTGATCTGCTGCTGACCATGGGTGCGGGTGATATCGGTGCTTATGCGGCTGGGTTGCCCGAACTCCTAACCGATGGCCCCATATTGAAGGTGCACAAATGATGGCCGCCGCCCGAGACCTGATCGTGCAGGGAGAGATTCGCTACAACGAGCCAATGAGCCGCCATACGACATGGCGCGCAGGCGGACCGGCCGAGCTCTTTTTTGTGCCGGCCAGCGTCGATGATCTCGCCACGTTTCTTGCGGAACTTGATGCGGATACGCCGCTGTTCTGGCATGGCGCTGGCAGCAATCTGCTGGTGCGGGACGGTGGAATTCCGGGCGTGGTGGTTTCGGCGGGCAGGATCTTACGAGATCTCGAGCGTGCAGATCGATATCGGGTCCGTGCCGGTGCGGGTGTTCCTTGCACCCAGCTTGCTCGCCAGTGCATCCGCTGGGAGCTTGGGCCATCCGAGTTTTTTGCCGGAATTCCAGGCACGGTTGGGGGTGCGCTGGCAATGAATGCCGGTGCTCATGGCGGCGAAACGTGGGAGCGCGTTGAGTCAGTGCGAACGATCGACCGCAATGGAGAAATTCACGAGCGAGCACCCAGCGAGTACACGGTCTCTTATCGCAGCGTTAGCGGCCCAGCGAACGAGTGGTTTCTCGGTGCAACATTTCGTTTTGAGGAAGGCGTGATTCCGAGCCTCGAAACCTTGAACACCATGCTGGAGCGGCGCAAGAAGACGCAGCCGCTTGGCTTGCCAAGTTGCGGATCGGTATTCAGAAATCCGAGCGGTGACTACTCCGCGCGTCTCATCGAAGCTGCTGGTTTGAAGGGCCACCGCATAGGCGGGGCCGAAGTTTCGAAGAAGCACGCCAACTTCATCATCAATCGTGATAACGCATCGGCCACCGACATCGAAGAACTGATCGAACATGTTCGTCAAACAGTTCTCGACGAGCATGGCGTTGCCCTGGTGCACGAAGTGCGCATTGTTGGCGTGCCGCGATCATGAATGACTCCACAAGAATGCTCGAACAACGCTACAGAGTTCGCGATGTTAAGGACTTCGGCCGTGTCGCAGTGATGTTGGGCGGTGACTCCAGCGAGCGCGAGGTGTCGCTTGATACCGGTAGCGCGGTTCTGAAGGCACTGCAGTCTAAAGGCGTTGATGCCCTCGCCTGGGATCCGGCCGAAAAGTCGATCGTCGAATTTGCCGGGGCCGGGTTCGACCGCGTCTGGATTGCCTTGCACGGACCCGGTGGTGAAGACGGTGCGTTGCAAGGGGCATTGCAATGGCTAGGCATTCCCTACACGGGTAGCGGCGTAATGGCGTCGGCAATCGCCATGGACAAAGTACGCAGCAAACATTTGTTCTGCGCGACAGGAATTCCGACGCCGGAATTCGCGGTCATTCGATCGCATGCCGACGCCTCGGTAGCGGCAGAACAGATCGGCTTCCCGCTCGTAATCAAGCCTTCGGGCGAGGGTTCGAGCATCGGTATGTCGAAGGTATTTGATCGCGGGGATCTGCGCGGCGCCGTCGATCTGGCATTGCAGTACGGCGACATGGCTTTGCTGGAGCGTTGCATCAATGGCGACGAATTTACTGTCGGTGTACTGCAGGGACGCGCCTTGCCCAGCATTCGCATCGTTACGCCGCGCGTATTTTACGACTATGAGGCGAAATACAAGTCCGATAGTACGGAATATATTTGCAAGGGCACTGCGAGCGATGCTGAAGAGCAGCAATACGCCGATCTTGCCGTCGCCGCTTTCAACGAACTCGGCTGCACAGGATGGGGCCGAGTTGATTTCATGACCGGTGCCGATGGTCAGCCTCTGGTCCTGGAAGTCAACACAGTCCCGGGCATGACCAGCCATAGCCTCGTACCGATGGCGGCGCGTAAGGAAGGCATTGATTTCGAAGAATTGTGCTGGCGAATCCTGGAAACCAGTTTTGCTACGGACTTGAGTCTGGCGAATGTCGAGGTAGCCGCCCATGGCGCGTAAACAAGCCAAACGACGCAAGCAGGATTCGCCGTCGCGATTCCAAATGCCGAAGATTCGCATCGGCAGAATAGTGACGCCGCTGTTAGCGATCGCGATGATCCTGGCGACATATCAGCTGAGTTTGAAAATGCTGGACCGCGAGATTTCGTCCATCGAAGTCAGCGGCCCCTTTCAGCGTGTAACTGCGATGACTATCGAAGCCGCAATCAGCGCGGAAATTGACGCCGGCTTTGTGGGTGCTGATATCGATCGCATGCGGGAACAAATTATGGCCTTGCCCTGGATCGACCAGGCGCGAGTTGCCCGTCGCTGGCCGAGTCGTATCTCTATCACAGTGACCGAACAGATTCCGGCGGCGGTCTGGGGCGACAGTGGCCTGTTGAATACCCGTGGCGAATTGTTCATCAGCGAATCTCGACACGTGCCTGCCGAGTTGCCGCGATTGAGCGGTCCTGATTCTCGCTCGGGAGAGGTCGCTGCGCGCTATCTCGCTGTGCGTGAACAATTGATACCCATCGGTCTGGATGTTCGTCGCGTGCAACTTGATGCGCGAGGTTCCTGGGAGATGACTCTGGGTAATGGCATAGAAGTTCGTCTGGGGCGCCGCGAGGTCGCGGAGCGAACGGACCTCTTTCTCGATGTGGTCGCGGACATTATTACGGGTCGGGCGATGGAAATCGAATACGTCGATATGCGCTACGGCAACGGTTTCACGATTGGTTGGAAAGGTGGGTTGCAAACTCCGGTTAGCGACCCTGAAAAAGCGAAGCAGGAAATGCTCGCGGCCAGAGGAAAAGATTGAATGTCCAAACGACCTGACAAGAATCTGATTGTCGGACTCGACATCGGCACATCGAAAGTGGTGGCCATAGTTGGCGAGGTGAATGAAGACGGCAATATTGAAGTAGTCGGCATAGGCTCACATCCTTCACGCGGTCTGAAAAAGGGCGTGGTCGTCAATATTGAGTCGACGGTGCACTCGATCCAGCGCGCGGTGGAAGAGGCCGAGCTAATGGCGGGCTGCGACATCCATTCCGTGTATACCGGTATTGCAGGAAGCCACATACGCAGTCTGAACTCGCATGGCATTGTTGCGATTCGTGATTCGGAAGTCAGCGCCAGCGATGTTGATCGCGTGATCGATGCCGCGCGGGCTGTCGCCATACCGGCCGACCAGAAGATCCTGCACATACTGCCGCAGGAATTCGTTATCGATGATCAGGGCGGCATCCGCGAGCCGATTGGCATGTCCGGTGTTCGGCTGGAAGCAAAAGTGCATATGGTAACGGGTGCCGTGAGTGCGGCACAAAACATCGTCAAATGCGTGCAACGCTGTGGTCTTGAAGTTGATGACATTGTTCTTGAGCAGCTGGCGTCGAGTTACGCCGTATTGACGGAAGATGAAAAAGAACTCGGCGCCTGCCTCGTCGACATTGGCGGCGGTACGACTGACATCGCCGTGTTCCTTGGCGGCGCCATCCAGCACACGGCTGTCATTCCGATCGCGGGCGATCAGGTTACCAACGACATTGCGGTGTCGATGCGCACACCGACTCAGTACGCCGAAGAAATAAAAATCAAATACGCATGTGCGCTGTCGCAATTGGCCAATCCGGACGAAACCATCGAAGTACCGAGCGTTGGAGAGCGGCCACCACGCCGGCTCGCACGCCAGACTTTGGCCGAAATTGTCGAACCGCGGTTCGAAGAATTGTTCGGCCTGGTTCGCGATGAATTGCGTCGCAGCGGATTTGAAGAATTGATAGCAGCGGGCGTCATCATCACCGGTGGCAGCGCAAAAATGGAGGGTGCGGTCGAGCTGGCAGAAGAAGTGTTCCACATGCCGGTAAGACTGGGATCGCCACAGTATGTTGAAGGGTTGACGGACGTCATACGCAATCCGATTTACGCCACCGGTGTAGGTCTGTTGTTGTACGGCTTCGAAAATATTTCACGCCGGGATCGGCGCAGTACGCCGATCGGCGGCAACTTAGGGAAAGTCCTGGATCACATGAGGTCGTGGTTCCAGGGACGATTTTAATTAGCAATGCAGTACAAATATTTACCTAGCGGAGGAAGACTTAATGTTTGAATTAATGGATGCGCACAGTTCGACTGCTGTCATCAAGGTCATCGGTGTTGGTGGCGGTGGTGGCAATGCAGTCGCGCACATGGTGGCAACCGGCATCGATGGTGTCGAATTCATCTGTGCGAATACGGATTCCCAGGCGTTAAAAGGATCGCATGTTCGTAAGTCCTTGCAGATCGGCTGCAATATTACTAAGGGGCTGGGCGCCGGCGCCGATCCGGATGTCGGTCGGCAGGCGGCGATGGAGGATCGTGATCGCATACTCGAAGCTATCGAGGGCGCGGACATGTTGTTCATCACGGCCGGCATGGGTGGCGGAACCGGTACGGGTGCTGCACCGATCGTGGCGCAGGTTGCGAAAGAGCTCGGCATATTGACGGTCGCTATCGTTACCAAGCCGTTTCTCATGGAAGGCAACAAGCGCATGCAGATTGCCGAACACGGGATCGGAGAGCTCGGCAAGTATGTTGACTCGCTGATCACTATTCCGAACGAGAAGCTACTGTCGGTTCTGGGCGGCGAGACAACTTTGTTGGACGCATTTCGTGCAGCGAATGAGGTCCTGCAAGGAGCCGTGCAGGGCATCGCAGAGCTCATTACGAGACCGGGTCTCATAAACGTCGACTTCGCGGATGTCCGTACCGTCATGTCCGAAATGGGCATGGCTATGATGGGGTCGGGTACCGCGTCGGGCGAAGATCGGGCTCGCGAGGCAGCAGAGGCTGCGGCGTCCAGTCCATTGCTGGAGGACATCAATCTTGCTGGTGCCAACGGTATCCTCGTCAACATTACCGCCGGCATGGATCTGTCGATCGGCGAATTCCAGGAAGTCGGCAACACGGTGAAAGAATACGCATCTCCGGAAGCGACCATCGTTATCGGTACTGTTATTGATCCTGAAATGGCAGATCGTATTCGCGTCACTGTTGTCGCCACGGGTCTTGGTCAGCAGGCGGTAAACGCCGAATCGCCAATGCGCATCGTGCGACGGCCGACCGCACAGACGGAGCCCAACTACCACACGTTGGACAAACCGACAGTACAGCGTCAACGCGCTGTTGGAGATGGGCTGGTCGCCAATGGACTGCAGGAAGAGTTGCTGGATATTCCAGCGTTCCTGCGCCGACAAGCTGACTAGGGCATGGACGCCCTGTGCCGCGCAGCACAAGGATGTGCGATAGCGGCCTAGGGCAGGTAACTCCGCTTGCCGGCCCGGATTGTCCGGGCCGGCTACCTGACCGGCTCCGAATCTGGATTTTTCCGGCGTATTTTATCTTGATACGCTAACAGTCTGAAATTCGGGAACTTTTTTGTTCCAATTTTTTTTTGTGATAAGCTTTGCGGCGATATGTTGAGACAACGAACCCTTAAAACCACCATACGTGCGACCGGCGTTGGTCTGCACTCGGGCGAGAAGGTTTACATGACCTTGCGACCGGCAGCGGTGAACACTGGTATTACGTTTCGGCGTGTCGATCTGGCGGTACCAGTAGACATACCGGCGGACCCACGGCTGGTTGGCGAAACCATGCTAGGCACTACATTGATAAAAGACGGTGTCAAGGTGGCGACCGTAGAGCATCTGATGTCGGCGCTGGCGGGCCTTGGTATCGATAACCTCAACATCGATCTCTCAGCACCTGAAGTTCCGATTATGGACGGCAGCGCCGGGCCTTTTGTCTTCCTCCTGCAGTCGGCTGGCATTGAAGAACAGAACGCCGCCAAGAAATTCATTCGCATCAGGAAAAAAGTGCGGGTGGAAGACGGTGATAAGTGGGCCGAACTCCTGCCGTTCAATGGCTTTAAGGTGAATTTCGAGGTGTACTTTAATCACCCGGTATTTAACAAGCTCAGTCAACAGGCAACCATCGATTTCTCATCAACATCGTTCCTGAAAGAAGTGAGTCGTGCCCGTACCTTCTGTTTTCTGCGGGACGTCGAAGCACTACGCGAACGCAACCTGACGCTCGGCGGTAGCATGGATAACGCCATCGTCCTCGACGACTACCGAATTCTCAACGAAGACGGTCTGCGCTATGCGAACGAGTTTGTCATCCACAAGATTCTCGATGCCATCGGCGATGCCTATCTTCTGGGGCATGGCCTCATCGGGGAATTGCGTGCCTACAAGTCGGGGCACGACCTCAACAACAAATTGTTTTGCGCGATGCTCGCCGACGAGTCCGCCTGGGAAAAAGTGACCTTTGAAGACTCGAAGAAAGCCCCTATTTCCTACGCCACTCCCTCTTACGCGTAAGCCCTAGCTCTGGCTAACGCGCACTCTGCACGTATCGGCTGACACACCTGCGTCCCTGGCCGCCCGGAGTAAATTCTCGGTCTCATAACGCAGCCTTGACGCCCAGGCCGAGGACGCGCAAATAACGACCAGTTCCCCGTCCTCCCGAACATTTGCCGCGACGATTGCGCTTCTGTCGGATTCCGGCAGGGCGCTGCAGAGGATTTCGGTCAGCTCCCCCATCCGTTGGGCCCGGCTTATGAGCTTGGCCAAATCCCCGTCATTACAAGGGTTTAGCAGACTCTTAAGATTCCTGGTGGTCATAATAATGTGACGCAGTTGGCGATTTTGCACTCTATCAAGTGATTAAGGTCACCGTTCCCGGGGACTGTCCTTGTAATGATTTCCGACATTATGCATAGTTTCGCTCTCGACAAAGGCAAACCCGTTGAAAAGCGGGGGCGCAAATCCACCGGTCTAAGGGACTATCCTAGGACAGCGGGGCTACCGAAGTGAGCAGGAACAGCAAGTTTATAACAATGCGAATAAGCGAACGCGGGCATTTGTCACGCGACTTCGCGACTTGTATTACATCGGCGCAGCCTAAATCGACGCATCCAGGGCGTACAACATGAATGTAGTAATTTTCGGCAAAGGTTTGGCAAGCCCAAAACAAGTGAACTTGACGGGTGTAAGCGCAAGTTTGGCCATTGCCGCAATAGCTGTTTGTATCGTCGGCGCCGGATTTTTTGCAGGCTCCTGGCACGCATCACGCACCGGGTCTGGCGTAAGCACGAACGAATTTCAGGGTCTTACTGGAGAGCTGCAGGTGCAGCGCGACAGCATCAACGCCATTCGTCAGGAAAACGAAGACACGCTTGACGCGTTGTCTATCCGCATTGCTCAAATGAACGCACGCATGATCCGTCTGGATGCTCTCGGCCGTCGTCTCACGGATATGGCTGGCATTGACGATGGCGAATTCGATTTCGGTTCGGATCCGGCGTTCGGTGGACCGGAGGAGCCTATGAGCTCAGGGTCAAACGTCGCCGTTCCCGAAATGTTCGAAGCGATGAATCTGCTCGGCGCACAATTGGATAATCGTGAAGCGCAGCTCAATGTCCTTGAAGGTGTGCTGATGAACCAAAACCTCAAGGATCGCGTCTACCCGCAGGGTCGCCCGGTCGGTGCGGGATGGATTTCATCGTACTTCGGAAAACGAACAGACCCGTTTACCGGCAAGGCGGCGAACCATACAGGCATCGACTTTGCCGGCAAGAGTGGTGCTGAAATCGTCGCAGTCGCTGACGGTGTCGTAAGCTGGTCAGCGAACAGATTTGGCTACGGCATAATGGTCGAAATCAACCATGGCAACGGCTACGCGACACGCTACGCCCACAATTCAGAGAACCTCGTATCGGTCGGAGACGAGGTGAAGAAAGGTCAGGCCGTCGCCTTGATGGGCGAAACCGGGCGCGCCACAGGCCCGAACCTGCACTTTGAAGTGCTGCACAACGGCAGTCGGGTCAATCCGGTGAAATTCATTCGCGAATCGACGAATTAAGCCAGCAGCTCTACCCCGCAATCAAAAACCAGAATCGGCACTGCCGGTCGTCCTTGTGATTGGGTTATTTGCCCCTAAATCACGGCATTGGATTCTAAATAGCCCCGCGACACCTTAGAATAGCGGCCTTTGTTCGACCGGACCCTAGGAGCCCTTGGTGGCCAATTTCCTGACACGCATATTTGGCAGTCGCAATCAACGGCTGGTGCGTCAGTACTCAAAAACAGTCAAGAATATCAATGCTTTGGAGGAGGGTATTCAGGCTCTCGACGATGCAGCGCTAAGAGCCAAGACGGCAGAATTCAAAAAGCGTTATGCGGACGGCGAAACGCTCGACCAGTTGTTGCCAGAGGCTTTTGCCGTCGCCCGCGAGGCCTCGGTCCGAACCATGCATATGCGGCCCTTCGACGTACAACTGATCGGCGGCATGGTGTTGAACGACGGCAATATTGCGGAAATGCGTACTGGTGAAGGTAAGACCCTCATGTCTACGCTGCCGGCCTACCTGAACGCGCTCAGCGGTGACGGCGTCCATATAGTCACGGTCAATGAGTATCTGGCGCAACGCGATGCTGACTGGATGCGTCCGATCTATGATTTTCTGGGGCTGACGGTCGGTGTGTCGAAGAGCGGCCAGACATCCGCCGAAAAACGCGCGGCGTATCAGAGCGATATTACCTACGCGACGAACAACGAACTTGGCTTCGATTACCTGCGGGACAATCTGGCGTTTGCGACAGCGGACAAGGCTCAGCACAAACTCAATTTCGGAATTGTGGACGAGGTGGATTCGATTCTTATTGATGAGGCTCGAACGCCACTGATCATTTCCGGACCGGCAGAATCCAGCACGGACTTGTATGCTCAGATCAACAAGATGATTCCGAAGCTGCGGCGGCATGACGAGACTGAGGATCCGACGAACTATGATATTCCGGTAAACAAAGTCTCATTGACAGGCGAAGTTCCCAGCGAAATGAGCCTGGAAGAGGCCGTCAGAATCGCTGAAGAACGAGACAGCGATGTCGCGATGACTCAATTGAATGGAAAAGTTGCAGAGTGTCGACTCATCAAGCGCGGTGACTATACGATCGACGAAAAGGCAAAGCAGGCGCACATCACCGAGGAAGGTCACGGCAACGTCGAGGCGTTGATGGCGAAGGCAGGCTTGCTCGCTGAAGGTGAAAGTCTGTATGACGCCGGCAATATCAAACTGCTGCACCATTTGAACTCTGCTCTGCGTGCGCATGTGATGTACCAGCGAGACGTTGACTACATCATCAAAGACGGTGAGGTCATTATCGTCGATGAGTTTACGGGACGCACTATGCCTGGTCGCCGCTGGGGTGATGGCTTGCATCAGGCGGTCGAGGCGAAAGAAGGCGTATCGATCAAACAGGAAAACCAGACGGTTGCCTCAATCACCTTCCAGAATTACTTCCGTTTGTATAATAAGTTGTCGGGGATGACGGGTACGGCGGACACCGAGGCCTTTGAGTTCCAGCAAATTTATGGTCTCGAAGTCGTGGTCATTCCAACTCACAAAGACATGATTCGCGACGACCAGCCTGACCTTGTTTACCTGACAGAAAAAGACAAGATTGAGGCGATCATCGAAGACATAGCCGACTGCAGCGAACGTGGTCAGCCTGTCCTCGTTGGTACAACCTCAATTGAGGCCTCTGAGCTTTTGTCTTCGTTTCTGAAGAATAAAAAGATCAAGCACGAAGTG
>JALHUQ010000246.1 GCA_022866645.1 Woeseiaceae bacterium
AGGGATTTCGTTCCGCCATGAGCGAAGCCGAAGCTGACGAGTCGTCGGAGAAAATTGAAGACTCTTCTGCCGATGCGAGCTTTGACTCCACGCCCGCTGAAAAAAGCAAGAAGAAGGGCGCCTAAGGTCCTGCAGAATCATGTCTGGCATCGGCGGTTCCGAATTTATCCTCATCTGTCTGATTGGGCTCCTGATATTGGGGCCCGAGCGTTTACCGCGCGTGGCCCGTCAAGTCGGCGCCTGGGTCGGAAAGGCTCGACAACTCACCCGTAGCTTGCAGCGACAGTTGGAAGAGGAGCTCGACACCAAGAAAAACTTCGGTTTCGATCCCAAAGATTTCAGCGCCGAGAAACTGTTGGCACCGCGCGAGGACGACACCTTTTCCCCTCTGCACAAGGAAGAAGACGAAGACGACGAAGACGACGAAGACGAGGCACCGACGAAGCGTGAGTGAGCCGTCATCAAAACAGGAGGATGATCAGGAGGAGGGCCTCGCGGAAGGTACGCTGATGTCGCATCTGATGGAGCTGCGCAATCGCCTGTTTATCGTGTTCGGCAGCGTCTTCGGTGTTTTTCTTCTGCTGTTTCCATTTTCCAAACCTATCTTCAATATAGCCTCCGAACCACTGCGTTCGGTATTGCCGGGCGGCCAGCTGATCGCTACCGGAACGGCGTCGCCGGTTATCGCAACACTGAAGCTGTCTTTTTACCTGTCCCTGATGCTCGCGATGCCGATCGTCCTTTACCAGCTGTGGGCTTTCGTCGCGCCGGGTCTCTATAAAAAGGAAAAACGCTTTGCATTTCCTTTGCTGGCAACCAGTATCGTATTGTTTTACTGCGGCCTGGCCTTTGCCTACTTTGTCGTATTTCCGATGATCTTCAGGTTCGTCGTCGCCTTTACGCCCGAAAGCGTGAGCTACATGCCCGACATTACGGACTACATCGGCTTCGTCATGATGCTGGTCCTGGTCTTCGGCCTCGCATTTGAAACGCCCGTCGCAACTGTGCTGCTCGTCTGGACGGGCCTGACGACGGTGAAAAAACTCGCGACAGCACGGCCCTACGTTTTCCTCGGCTCGTTCGTGGTCGGCATGCTGTTGACGCCACCCGATGTGATCAGCCAAATCATGCTCGCCATCCCCGTTTACCTCTTGTATGAGGTCGGCATCATCATGGCGAAACTATTCAGGTCTGGCCCTGTCAAGTAGCTTTCCGGGGCACAAATCATGTTAAATTCTAGCCCTTACCCGCCTAACTAAAAAACGACGGCGCCAGACGCCGGCCGGGGGAAAATAATGACTAATGCTGTTGCCGCGCCAGCGGTAGGCCGTAGTGGAGAATTTCTGGGCCACCCTATAGGTCTTTACGTCTGCTTCACCACCGAACTCTGGGAGCGCTTTTCATTCTACGGAATGAAGTATTTGCTGCTTCTGTACTTAACGAAGTATCACCTGTTCACAGACGGACAGGGTTTCGACGTCTTGGGTTCCTACGCGGGCCTCGTCTACGCGCTGCCGCTGATTGGAGGCATGATCGCGGATCGCTACCTGGGGATGCGCAAGTCAGTATTGTTCGGCGGCATTTGTTTGTCGCTCGGACACCTGCTGATGGCAGTCGAGGGGCATCAGGCTATCAATTACGCAGCGGGCTCGATACTGACACAGGATCTTACGCTGGCAAGTGGCCAGTTCTTTGCCGCGGGTACGACGCTTTCCGAGGCGGTCATGTATCGCGATACCGCGTCACTTAATGTGTTCTATTTTGCTCTCGCGTTGATCGTCATGGGGGTCGGCTACCTGAAGCCAAACATCTCGACAATCGTTGGCAAGCTGTATTCACAGGATGACCCTCGCCGCGACGGTGGTTTCACGATCTTCTACATGGGGATCAACATCGGCTCATTCACAGCAACGCTGCTTTGTGGCTGGCTCGGCGAAACTTTCGGATGGCGATATGGCTTCGGCGCCGCCGGTATCGGCATGATTATTGGCCTCTGCACATTCATGTACGGCCAACGATACCTGATGGGTCACGCTGAACCGTCGGAACCCGAAAAACTGAAGAAGCGCGTCCTCGGACCGATTAACGTTGAATGGGCGATCTATCTATTAAGCCTTCCATTCCTCGGCGTCTTCTGGCTCCTGGTGCAACACGAACCCGTCGTGCTTCTGACGCAAAATGTCTTTCTGATCCTGTCCATCGTCGGACTCATTCTTTACTCAATGGTGCACAGCAAAAAAGACAGCAACAATACCGTGGCATACATCATCGCCGCTTTGGCGGTCGTGTCGGGTATTTATGCGGTCGGCGTCAATCTGCACTTCATCCCGGGTAGCGAGGCGCTCGCCGAGTACGTGCTATATGGATCGATCATTCTCATCGTCGCTTTTGTCGCGTACGGGTTCATGACGCATTACTCGCCTGAGTTCACTCGGACCGTTGTATTGATGATCCTGATTCTTTCAACGGTCGTGTTCTGGGCCCTGTTTGAACAATCGGCAGGTTCAATGACCCTGTACGCGGATCGAGTTGTGGATCGATCTCTCGGGGACACCACATTTACTGCGGCGCAGTTCGGCTCCTTGAACGCCGGCTTTATCATGCTTCTGGCAATACCGTTTGCGACACTTTGGGTCTGGCTTGCCAAGAGGAATCTTGAGCCCAATACGGCGATCAAATTCGGATTGGGCATTGTTCAGGCCGGACTCGGATTCGGCGCACTGGTGTTCGGGGCGCAATATCCGAATGAGGCGGGGCAGGTTGCAATGATCTGGCTGATACTTGCTTACCTTCTGCATACCACCGGCGAATTGTGTCTCTCGCCCGTCGGTTTGTCGGCCGTGACCAAGCTGTCGATTGGAAATGTGGTCGGCGTGAGCATGGGAACCTGGTTCCTGGCCACCGCATTGTCGGAAACCGTAGCAACCCGCATCGGCAAAATGGCGTCTATCGATACGTCGGCCGGAGAGTCTACGGATGTTGTCGCGGCTCTTGCTTCCTATACCGACCTGTTCTCGTTCCTGATGTGGTTCGGCGTTATCTCAGGTGCTGTAATGCTGTTGATCTCTCCAATACTCAAGCGCTGGATGCACGGCATTCACTAGCCAACAACGTAACGGAAATTATTATGAATAAGATCGCTGGAATTCTTGCAGGCACGGTGCAGCAGGCACTCGCCTATGACCGTCAGGTACTCGCGAGATGGATGCGACGGCGATTATTGATTACTTCGCACCGCTGATGGGCTACCTGAAAGAACAAAACGCGGGCAGAAGTTGCGGCTGGTAAAACAATAAACTAAGGGGCTCTAATGTCCGGAATGCGAGAACCACTTCCACCACCGATCGTCGCGGCCAGCAGCGGCATTGCCGAACTCACCGTCAAGGCACTCGTGCTGGGCGCCTTATTGTCGATGATCCTCGCCGCGGCGAACGCCTACATCGGCCTG
>JALHUQ010000247.1 GCA_022866645.1 Woeseiaceae bacterium
CTACGAATTGTGTTTCACGGCTGACCCTGGCGCGGTGAAGAATATTCCTGGAATCACACAAATCGGAACGGTTTCCGGGTCGGCGGGCCTGGTCTGCCGGCTGCACGACGACATTGTGGAAGTCGACGACAGCGGTTACCGTCACTTCCGATGAATCAACCACCTGACAATCTTGCCCGCACGGTCATGAAAGACCCGGTCCACATCCTGGCCTTTGGTTTTGGAACTGGGCTTGCTCCTTTCGCGCCTGGCACTTTTGGCTCGTTGCCGGGCGTGTTGTTGTTCTGGTTGACCGTGGATTTCGGGCTGACTGTTCAGCTGGGCGTCGCGACTACGATAGCTGTCGCCGGTATCTGGATCTGCGGCGAAAGCGCCAGGCGCATTGGCGTCCACGATCACGGCGGCATCGTCTGGGACGAGATCGTCGGTATGTACGTCACACTATTGGTGGCGCCGTTTAGCGTGACGGGTTGGGTACTGGCTTTTGTCCTTTTTCGCATTATGGATATTGTAAAACCGTGGCCGATTAGAGACCTGGATCACAGAATAGGCGGTGGCGTCGGAATTATGCTGGACGACCTCGCAGCCGCGCTGTATGCCGCAATTTTGTTGGGTTTATACGGGTGGTTAATGACGTAATCGACTGAGACAACATGGCTAGCAACATTAGCAATATCCAGCGCCCGAAAGACGTACTCGAGAAAATCGGCAAATACGTCATTATCAACAAGATCGGTAAGGGCAGCACCGGAATGGTCTACCTGTCTCACGATCCCTATTATCGCCGCGATGTCGCGATCAAGGTCTACAACACCGAAGAAGATGCCGACGCGGAGCGAGCGCGAGTTGCTCGCAAGATGTTTTTCAATGAGGCCCACATGGTCGGCATGCTACAGCATCCGAACATCATGCCCATCTACGATGCTGGCGAAGAAGACGGCGCCTACTACGTTGTAACCGAACACATTCAAGGTGCACGTACACTTGCCGCTTATTGCCGACCGGACAATCTGTTACGCGTCGATGATGTCGTAGAGATAATCTACAAGTGCGCGAAGGCCTTGCATTACGCACACGGTCGCGGAGTTATTCACCGCGACATCAAACC
Source organism: Woeseiaceae bacterium (assembly GCA_022866645.1). Classification (GTDB taxonomy): domain Bacteria; phylum Pseudomonadota; class Gammaproteobacteria; order Steroidobacterales; family Woeseiaceae; genus UBA1847. Next base: position 1,109 of record JALHUQ010000247.1, read on the forward strand.
CTCCAACGTCATGCTGACGACCGACAACGATGTTCGCATCATCGATTTCGGCATTGCGATTGTTAGTGACTCGGAAGTTTCTCGAATCGAAGGTATCGCTGGCAGTCCAAGTTATATGTCGCCGGAGCAAGTGCAGTCCGAAGAGCTGACATCGCGCTCGGATTTGTATTCTCTCGGTGCTGTTATGTACGAGTTGCTGACTGGCTTCCGTCCGTTCCGCGCCGACAATCTGTCGAAGCTTCTGCACCAGATTGTTTATGCAACACCACCGCCGATACACACCTACCGGGATGATCTGCCCGAGGAGCTCGAGCGTGTCGTAATGACGGCGATGCAAAAGGAGCCGAACAAGCGCCTGGTTACCGGTAACGCCATGGCGGCGGAGTTGACGCGAGTCTACAAAGATCTGCGACAGAAATACGACAGCCTGGATAACCAGGAGCATTTCGATCTGCTACGCACTCTGACGTTCTTTCACGAGTTCTCACACGCTGAGATCTGGGAAGTGTTGCGAGCATCGGATTGGCACGAATACCAGGACAACGAAGACATCGTTCGTGAAGGTGAGGTCGACGATCGGTTTTACATCATCGTTGCCGGATCGGTTCTCGTACAAGCGAACAGCAAAAATCTGGGCAAGCTCTCCAATGGCGATTGCTTTGGTGAAACCAGCTACGTACGCGGTGCGCGACGCCAGGCATCCATCCAGGCGGACGGTCAGGTAACCATACTGCGTGTCAGCTCAACGCTCATGGAGCAGGTATCGTCAGCCTGCCAGCTGCGTTTCAACAAAGTATTCCTGAGATCGCTGATTACACGACTGCAGAGTGCCGGCGGCGCCAACACCTAGACGGGCAGCGGACTGGGCAAGCTCGTCAAATTATCGCTAAACTAGCCCACTGGCGTTATCAGGGGTGTTCCATGTTCAAGCGTATTTTCGGCCTGACGGCCATTCTGCTTTCAGTCTCTGCATTTGGCAGTGAACTCGGTGACGCAGTTCAGAAAGATTACGACGATTACCTCGCGGGCCTGTTCGATCACTTCCACCGCAACCCCGAACTCTCGACCATCGAGAACGAAACGGCACGTCGAATGGCGCTGGAACTCAGCCTCGCCGGTTTTGACGTCGCAGAAGGTGTCGGCGGGACGGGCGTTGTAGCGATCATGAAAAACGGCGACGGTCCGCTAGTCATGATGCGCGCTGATATGGATGGTCTCCCGGTAGAGGAGAAATCCGGGCTCGAAAACGCATCCCGCGCACAACAGAATGATCCCATCACGGGCAACATGGTTTACGTCATGCATGCCTGCGGTCACGACGTGCACATTACGAGCCTGGTCGGCACGGCCCGCTACATGGCCGCTCACAAGGACGACTGGAATGGCACCATCATGCTTGTTGTGCAACCGGCCGAAGAGCGTGTGCTGGGTGCCAAAGCCATGCGTGATGACGATATTTGGGGCCGTTTCGGCAAGCCCGATTACGCGCTGGCTTTCCACGTGAATTCTCTGGACGTTGCGGGCAAGGTCAACATTACTGAAGATAGTCCATTTGCCGGTGCCGATACCGTCGACATCATCATTCACGGTATTGGGGCGCATGGCGCACATCCCTATGCAGGCAAAGACCCGATCGTGTTGGGCAGTCAGATTGTGCTTGCGCTGCAGACACTCGTGTCGCGCGAATTGCCGCCGCGATCGGCAGGCGTAGTGACCGTCGGTTCTTTCCATTCGGGAACCAAGCACAACATCATTTCAGATCGCGCGCATCTGCAACTCACGGTCCGCAATACCAGTTTGGAAACCCGTAAGATCCTTCTCGACGGAATAGTGCGCATTGCCGAAAACATGGGCCGCGTTGCTGGCCTTCCGGAAGACCTGCTTCCCGAGGTCATTATCTCAAGTGAAAGCGTGCCGCCGACGATCAACAATCGCGGACTGGCGCTGCGACTAAAATCGGCCTGGAATACCGAGATGGGCGAGGACCGGGTGGTTTTCAATCCCACCAAGGGCATGGGTGCGGAAGACTTTCCGTTCTTCACGACCGATCCGGATATTACCTCTGTCTATTGGCAGGTAGGCGGAACCGCCCAGGAAGATTTTGATCGCCAGGCGGCAGGCGGTGAAGCCGTCCCCAGTCACCATTCACCGCTGTTCAAGATTCTGCCGGAACCGTCAGTCACTGCGGGCGTGGAATCGACTGTCGTCGCACTGATGGAGTTGATGTCGGAATAGGAAGTCGCCGAGCGGATCGAACACGCGACGATCTATGACGCTGGATTGGGTATGCCTTTTGCTTCGACTGTGTCCCGTGGAGAAGCAAAAGGCATACCCAATCCAGCCTCACGCACCATCATCGATTTCAAAATCTTCCAGCTTCTCGCCGCCTGCGCTTTTCAAGAGTATCTGCACCTTCTGTTCGGCTTCCTTGAGAGCGGTTTGGCAGCCGCGCGTGAGCTTGATGCCGTCCTCGAATTTCTTCATGGCGGTTTCCAGTGGCAGGTCGCCTGATTCGAGTTCCTCGACAAGGTCTTCGAGCTCTGCGAGCGATTTTTCGAGGTCAAACTTTTTTGCAGCGGCCATGATTTCATCCCTTACTGAGCGCGTGGCTACGCTACAGGCGAGGCTATCGGAGGTCAATATTTTCGCGGTTGACAGTGTCATAGTCGCGCACTAGAGTTGTTGCTTGTTAGAATCGTTCTAATAGGAATCATTCTCACCCGAGAGGACTCGAAATGTCACTGAAAGACAGCAAAACCGAACAGAATTTAAAAGATGCATTTGCCGGAGAGTCGCAGGCCAATCGCCGGTATTTGTACTTTGCGGCCAAAGCCGACGTCGAGGGCTACAACGATGTTGCGGCCGTTTTCCGTTCGACTGCCGAAGGCGAAACCGGGCACGCGCACGGTCATCTTGAATACCTGGAAGAGACCGGCGATCCGGCGACAGGCCTCCCCATCGGTCCGACAGCCGCAAACCTCGCTGCGGCGATTGCCGGCGAAACACATGAATACACGGATATGTACCCGGGTATGGCAAAGACGGCACGCGGCGAGGGCTTTGATGAGATCGCTGACTGGTTTGAGACGCTCGCCAAGGCGGAGCGTTCGCATGCCAACCGATTCCAGAAAGCGCTCGATACGCTCGGCGATTAAGTGGTTTGTCCAGCGGCGGACGCGAGGGCAGTCTCGAGGCGCCGACCCGGCACCCGTTAGACTGGCAGTCCGAAAAATTCTACGACGAAGCTCCTCTTTTTGAGGAGCTTGAGCGTGTTTTCGATATTTGCCATGGCTGCCGTCGCTGCTTCAATTTGTGCAATGCGTTTCCAACTCTGTTTGACGCGGTCGACGAATCGGAGACGATGGAACTCGACAGTGTTCCCAAAAAGGTGTTCTGGGAAGTTGTCGATCATTGCTATCTGTGCGACATGTGCTACATGTCGAAGTGCCCGTACGTGCCGCCGCACGAGTTTAATATCGATTTCCCCCATTTGATGCTGCGTGCGAAAGCGGTGCGCTTCAGGAAAGAGGGTGCGTCGGTCAGGGATAAGATCCTGAGCGCCACCGATAGGGTCGGGAAGCTGGCCGGCATCCGGGTCGTCGTTGATGTTGTTAATGCAACGAACCGAAGCAAGATGGGGCGCAAGCTACTGGAGGCGACGCTGGGTGTGCACCACAAGGCGCCGGTACCGGAATACCATTCCAATACAGCTCGCAAGCGATTGGCGAGGCTCGAAAACGCAGATCCGGTTGACGTCACTCCGACTGCGAATACTCGCGGCAAGGTCGTGCTTTATGCCACCTGTTACGGTAACCGGAATCACCCGGCCATCGACGAAGATCTGGTCGCCGTTTTTGAACACAATGGAATTGCGATGGCGATCGCGGAAAAAGAAGTTTGCTGTGGCATGCCGAAACTCGAACTGGGCGATCTGGACGCAGTCGCCAAAGCCAAGGAAACCAATATTCCAATCCTCGCGGCGATGGTCGACAAGGGCTGGGATATCGTCACGCCGATCCCATCCTGCACACTCATGTACAAGCAGGAATTGCCGTTGATGTTCCCGCACGATCCGGACGTCGCCAAAGTTCGCGATGCTATGTACGACCCTTTCGAATATCTGATGCTGCGGCACAAGGACGGTGAGCTGAATACCGATTTCGCAACTTCGCTCGGCAAGGTCTCTTACCACGTACCGTGTCACCTGCGTGTGCAAAATATCGGGCTCAAGACTCGCGACATTTTGCAGCTGGTGCCGGATACCCAGGTGGAGGCAATCGAGCGTTGTTCGGGCCATGACGGAACCTACGCCGTGAAGAAAGAATTTCACGACATCTCGAGGAAGATAGCGAGCCCCGTCGTTAATAAGGTCAAACGCAGCGAGGCTGATCATTTTGTGAGCGATTGTCCGATGGCGGCCGAACAAATCGCGCAGGAAGTCGAGGGCCATAAGGCGAATAATCCGATGAGCCTGCTGCGCATGGCGTACGGAATCTGAGATGCGGAAATTGGCGCGCAGTGATCTTATGAGCCTGGAGCGATATGCTGAAGAACGTCCGGCATTTCGCGACCGGGTCATGGCGCACAAGAAAAATCGACGCCTGGAGCTTGGCACCAACGCAACGCTGTATTTCGAGGACCGCCTGACCATGCAGTATCAGGTGCAGGAAATGTTACGTATTGAACGCATATTCGAGTCTGACAGCATCAATGCAGAACTCGACGCCTATAACCCGCTCATTCCCGACGGCTCGAACTGGAAAGCGACCTTCATGATCGAGTTTCCGGAGGCCGATGAGCGTCAAAAAATGCTCGAGCGGCTGATTGGAATTGAAGACCGGGTCTATGTTCAGGTAGAGGACTTCGACCGCGTTTTTGCTATCTCTGACGAGGACCTGGAGCGGTCCGCTGCGGGAAAAACATCGGCAGTTCATTTCATGCGCTTCGAGTTTCCGCCTGAACAGTCGGCAGCGTTACGATCGGGTGCGTCTTTGATAGCGGGTATCGCCCACGAAAACTATTCTGTCGAAGTTTGCCCGGTTGCGGACAACATTCGTGAGTCACTCGTAAACGACCTTTGTGACTAAATATTGCGGGTGCACCCAATAGTCATTCAGGCTAAACTGCCGCCGGGCAAACTTCTGGTTTATTGATGAGTAAGCGATACGACGCTGCGGACATCGAAGTCCTTAGCGGGCTGGAGCCTGTACGGCGCCGGCCAGGCATGTATACGGATACCACGCGGCCAAATCACTTGGCTCATGAAGTCATCGACAACAGCATCGATGAAGCACTCTCGGGTCATTGCAAGAAGATCGACGTTGTCATTTATAAAGATGGATCGCTGGAAGTAGCGGACGATGGCCGAGGCATGCCGGTCGACAAGCATCCCATCGAAAAAATTCCGGGCGTCGAACTTATCCTTACCCGATTGCACGCGGGCGGCAAGTTTTCCAACGAAAACTACCAATACTCTGGCGGTCTTCACGGCGTTGGTATATCCGTCGTAAACGCACTGTCGAAAAATCTTGAAGTCTGGATTCGTCGCGGTGGCAAAGAGTACAACATGAGTTTCGCGGGCGGCGAGAAACGCGGCAAACTGGAAGTCGTGGGGACAGTCGGCAAAGCGAACACCGGCACGACTATTCGATTCTGGCCCGACGAGAAGTACTTCGATACGGCGAAATTTTCCGTCAACAGTCTGAAGCATACATTGCGGGCCAAAGCGGTACTCTGTCCGGGCATTACGGTCGGGCTGCAAATCGAGCATCCCAAAGAAAAGTTTGAGTGGTGCTATACCGGTGGCCTTGAGGAATACCTGCTGGAAGAGATCGGTGGCGGTGAGACCTTGCCCGCTGCGCCTTTCGCCGGCAGCGTCAGTGGCAATAATGAAATGGTGGACTGGGCGCTGGTCTGGATGACGGACGGCGGCAAAAGCGTCACGGAAAGTTACGTAAACCTCAGTCCCACCCCGCAGGGCGGCACGCACGTCAACGGCTTGCGCACCGGACTGACTAACGCATTGCGCGAATTTTGTGAATTTCGCAGCTTGTTGCCGCGCGGCGTAGCGGTCGCACCTGAAGATGTTTGGGACGGACTGAGTTTCGTGCTCAGCGCCAAGCTCGAAGATCCTCAGTTCTCCGGCCAGACGAAGGAGCGTTTGTCTTCCCGAGAGTCCGCGGCGTTTGTTGCCGGCATCATGAAGGACAATTTCTCCTTATGGCTGAATCAACATCCGGAGACGGGCGATCAAATCGCACAGCTGGCGATTTCCAAAGCGCAGAAGCGTCTGAAGGCTGCGAAAACCGTCGTCCGCAAGAAAATAGTTTCAGGACCGGCGTTGCCGGGAAAGCTGGCGGATTGCCGCTCGCAGGAACCTGCGCTCTGCGAATTGTTTCTGGTGGAAGGCGACTCAGCCGGCGGTTCAGCAAAACAGGCGCGCGATCGCAACACCCAGGCGATCATGCCGCTTAGGGGCAAGATATTGAATACCTGGGAGGTCGAGACCGGAGAAATCCTGGCCTCGGCCGAAGTTCACGACATCTCGGTTGCTATCGGCGTTGATCCAGGCAGCAATGACATCAGTGGCTTGCGTTACCACAAAATCTGCATTTTGGCGGATGCCGATTCTGACGGCCTGCACATTGCGACACTGTTGTGCGCGCTGTTTCTCAGACATTTTCGCGAACTGATATTGGCAGGGCATATCTACGTCGCGATGCCGCCGCTATACCGCATTGATATTGGCAAAGAAGTCTTTTACGCACTGGACGAGGGCGAGCGTAAGGGCATTCTGGATCGAATTGATGCGGAAAATAAGAAAGGCAAAATTTCTGTTACTCGCTTCAAAGGCCTCGGTGAAATGGATCCCGAGCAGTTGCGGGAAACGACAATGCACCGCGACACCCGACGTCTCGTGCAGCTGACCATCGATGCGCGTGACAAGACGGACCAGATGATGGATATGCTGCTCGCGAAGAAGCGCTCCAAGGATCGCCGTGACTGGCTGGAGTCCAAAGGCAACCTTGCCGAGGTATAAGTGACATGCAAAACAGTCTGAATCTGGAGGGCGTCGAACAGCAGGCGCTTAAGGACTACACCGAGCAGGCGTATCTCGATTATTCGATGTACGTGATTCTGGATCGTGCATTGCCGCAGATAGGCGACGGCCTGAAGCCGGTACAGCGACGCATCATATATGCCATGAGTGAACTGGGATTGTCCGCGTCGTCGAAGCCGAAGAAGTCCGCTCGAACAGTTGGTGATGTGATCGGCAAATTCCATCCGCACGGCGATTCCGCCTGTTATGAGGCGATGGTGCTGATGGCACAGGACTTTTCCTATCGCTATCCGATCATTATCGGTCAGGGCAACTGGGGCTCGACCGATGATCCGAAATCATTTGCTGCAATGCGCTATACGGAATCCCGGCTTGCGCCGTATGCGAAAAGCCTGTTGCAGGAGCTGGCGCAGGGCACTGTCGACTGGTCACCGAATTTCGACGGCACACTCAAAGAACCGGTGGTGTTGCCTGCTCGCCTGCCAAATTTGCTGTTGAATGGTACGACCGGTATCGCCGTGGGCATGTCGACGGACGTGCCGCCGCATAACTTGAATGAAGTGGCGAGCGCGCTTGTGCACCTTATCGACAACCCGAAAGCGACCGTCGCCAATTTAATGAAGCACATCAAGGGTCCGGACTATCCGACGGGTGGTGAGCTCGTTTCACCTGCTGCGGATATCAAGGAAATCTATGAGACCGGCGGTGGCACAGTGCGCCTGCGTGCTTCCTACAAGTTAGAAGGTAATGACATTGTCATTACCTCGCTACCACACCAGATCTCAGGCGCGAAGTTGCTGGAACAGATCGCGGCACAAATGCGTGCGAAAAAGTTGCCTCAAGTTGATGACTTGCGCGATGAATCGGATCACGAAGATCCCACTCGTTTGATAATCAGCAAGAAACGCGGCGTTGACGTCGAGCAACTGATGTCACACCTGTTCTCCACCACGTCGTTGGAGCGAACTGTTCGCGTCAATATGAACATTATTGGACTGGACGGTCGCCCGCGACTGTTCAACTTGCTCGAGATGCTTAAGGAATGGCTGGTTTTTCGCAAGGAGACGGTCACCAATCGCCTCAATCATCGCCTGCAAATCGTTTCCGATCGTTTGCACATACTGGACGGCTTGCTGGTCGCTTACCTGAGTATCGATGAAGTTATCGCGATCATCCGCAAAGAGGACGAGCCCAAACCCGTTCTGATGAAGCGTTTCAGACTATCCGACATTCAGGCGGAAGCCATCTTGAATCTGCGCTTACGCAATCTCGCCAAGCTGGAGGAAATGAAGATCAGAGGCGAGCAGGATGAACTGAATGAAGAACGCGATGGGCTGCAGAAAACGCTCGGCAGCGCCGCACGACTAAAGACGCTGATCAAGAAAGAAATACTGGAAGACGCAGAAGCCTATGGTGATGAGCGCCGCACTCAAATCGTGCAACGGGTAGCGGCGCAGGCACTCGACGAGTCGCAGCTCGTCGTGAGCGAACCGGTTACGGTCGTATTGTCTCAAGCTGGTTATGCACGCGCCGCCCGAGGTCACGAAGTCGATCCGGCAACACTGAGTTATCGCTCAGGCGACGCATTTCTGGCCGCACAAAAGGGCCGCAGCAATCAGCTTGCGATGTTCATCGATAGCACCGGGCGCGTCTACAGTGTCATCGCCGGAACCTTACCGTCAGCACGAGGGCAGGGTGAGCCGCTGTCGAGCCGATTCAAGCCACCGGACGGGGCTGCATTCTGCGGTGCGATGATCGGTGAAAGCGATAAGAAATACCTCATAGCGAGTGACGCAGGTTATGGATTCGTCGCGACCCTGGACGATCTGGTTTCGCGCAATAAAGCCGGCAAGTCTGTTCTAAAAGTGCCGGCTGGCGGCAAGGCGATAGTACCTGCGCCGGTTCCAGCGGGCGCCGAGTGCCTGATCGCGGCGGTGAGTTCAATCGGGCGATTGTTGTTGTTTGAGATGGAAGAGCTCCCCGAGCTCGCGAAAGGTAAAGGCAATAAACTCATTAATATTCCGAGCAAGAAATACAAGAGCGGCGAGGAAACGATGGTGGCCGCGGCGGTGATACCGGAAGACGGAAGTCTACAAGTGCACACGGGCACCCGCGTCATGACAATCAAATGGAGTGATCTTGATGACTACTACGGCGATCGTGCTCTTCGCGGCAGCATGCTGCCGAAAGGGTGGCGCAAGGTCGAACGTCTTAGCAGCGGGGAATCGTAAGTTATCTCGTGTTTGTTCGGTGGTGTGCCAATCCCTGAGGCAGCTCGCCGTAACCCTTATCGGACTTTCTTTGACTCGTAAGGCATTTCGACGGTTTCTTCGTCTTTGGCGGTGTTTACGGTAATCGCTTCATTGATGCCGGTATCGTCCAGATCTGAAAAGTCATCGTTTTGTGCTGGCATTTGAGCCGTGATGTCGAGTTCCATTACGGACGCGAGTGGCAGAACAGCAGTCGCATAGTCGTCGGAATCGTCCATGCGGGTCGCAAGTTCCGCCGCAACGCGGGCGATCTCCAGGTTCAGCGCCTGTGTTGCGGTCATCTCGTCTTCGTAGTCTTGCTCCAGCACCTGGTAGTCGACTTGTTTGTTGATCGTGTAATTCTGCGCAATCATCGTTTCGTCATCGCTGACAATCTTGACCGCTTTCAGGTCGCGCGCCGTAATGTCTTCCGGCCGCGGCATTTTCGTCGCGTCTACGATCACAGACATATCGTAATCGTCATCCTCCGGAAAAATCTCGCTATCAAGAATTGACTGCTCGCTTACTCGTAGCGGTGGCAGCATGTCAGTTTCGTCAGCGATGCTGGCAATCGTTTCAAAGGGCAATTCGATATCGAGCGCCGTCGTTGCCGCGAAACCGAAGTCTTGCGACAGGTCCGATTCCGACCTGTCGGTGAGACCCGTACCGATGATGAGATCCGCATCAAGGATCAGGTTTTCATGAGTAGGAGACTCGTCGGAGATGTCGAAATCGACCACTAGCGCTTCGACATTCGCGGTGTTTGCAGACTGCGGGTCGCTGAAATGGCGCTGATTTGACTGCTCGGCAGCAGCGGGAGTCGTATCGGGTTGTCCGCGCAGGCGCCGAGCAAACATTAACAGTGCAAAAATCAATGCGAGACCGCTACCAGCGAGCCAGGCGAGCCAGGATGGCGATGCTGAGCTTTCTGTACTCGTGCGCTCGCTGGAAATAATGGCTGTTGGAACGTTGGGCGATGATGACGCCGTTGTCGGCCCCTCAAGTTGAGCGTCAAAAATAATGTCACCGGGCCGCAAGGCGTCGGTATTGGCGCCTGTTTGCGCCAGGTCATCGAGGATAACTTCGCTAACCGGCGATACTGCCGCTTCTTCAACCGGCACGATTTCCGCGACAGAGTAGGGCTCGTAGGCCTCGGTGTCGGCATAGGCGGCTGCAATGGCATCGGC
>JALHUQ010000248.1 GCA_022866645.1 Woeseiaceae bacterium
ACTTGCATTAACCTCTGCAACAAATCGCTGGCCGTCGGAGCGCAATGCGTCTAGCTCACCGTCGACGAGATCAATATTCGTATCCTCGAGATTGGACATGTATGGCGCGAGGAAATCGCCGATAGCCTGATCCCTGGCGTCGGGCAGAATATTCGAAAGTGTCGAACCGATTAGCCGGTCTTTTGTCAGTTTGAAATAGCGCGTGCACACTTTGTTGCAGTTGCGGATGACACCGGCAGCGCTGACGGACAGCAAAGCCTCAGTGACACTGTCAAAAATCGCTTCAATCGAGGCTGAGGTATCGGATTGAGTCGCAACCTGCACCGACTGCGTGATGGTCGCTTCCATTTTGTCATAATGCTGGTCGATTAATGACAGGAGATCGACGAAATCTGGCTTCGTGATACCGGACGCCTCGGTGGCAGCCCTGATTTTGTCGCGTAAGTCCCTTTGCATTGACCAGCGTCCTGCAGCTTGGTCAACGACTTTAGTTATTTGTCGCGTTACGATCCGTGACGCAACTTCAATTCTGAAAAATAAATCGGGAATAAATTCCCTGTTTCGGAGTTAAGGTCACTGTCACCTTAACTCCCGAATTAGGGTGACAGTGACCTTAACTCTCGCTATTCGCCGGTCAGGACCCGGACCGCTTCGCCGTTTTCGTCCTGCTGCAGCTCGCCGTGCTCCTGCATTTCACGGGTTCCTGTGCCAACCTGGATCGGAATCGCAGTAACCGTCGATACGATGCCGTTATCCGAATCGAAAGATGCGCTGACATTGAGATAAAAGCGTCCTTCTCTTTGCGGGATCAATGTGACCCGCTGTTGAAATTCCCTTTCATTGTCAGCCAGCTCCATACGAACACTCGCCGGCTGGGATTCGGCGAACATCATGGAAGTCGCGTCGTTGATCCGATAGTCGAGCGTCACAGGGCGCGACTCCAATGCCGATGTGATCTGCAGATCAACCGTCACCGGACTACCAACGATCGGCGTACCGACAATTCGATAGCTGATTGCATACGGCGAGCCAGGCTTGGCGACGGCGCCGTCGTAATCCTTAGCGCTCGGCTTGGCGGCAGGCTCAGGCGCCATGACGGCGACATCGTGCTTTTCTGTGGCTACCGCTACGTCGGTCTCATCTGTTCCGCATGCTGCCAGTCCGACCATGGCGATCGCCGCTATCGAAATGTATTTCGCTGTGTTCATCTTTTTTACCTTTTCTGTCGCCATCATTAGGGACTCATAGTCACGTCAAAGCAGATCTGTGCAGGGTAGTCTGAGGACGCATCTTCGTCTTCAAATCGCCATTCCTGCAAGTCCACAACGTAGGTATCGGCCGGCAGGGTCGGCGTGGTAAACGTCTCGGAATCGTCAACACCACTGTTGCCAAGTGCCACCAGCTGACCATTACGGTAAATGTATACATCCGGATCGCTACGATCGCGAATCACGATTGGTGGGTCGGGTGGCGGAGGCTGCATGTCAGTAGTCGGCGGTGGCACGGGATTGGGTACAACTACGATGTTGTATTGAGCGCTGCTTACCGAGGTAAATCGCAAGAATCGGCGCTCGGACAGCTTGTTGCCGTTTCTACCGTTATCAAAATCACTGTTCGTGCAAATATTCAGCAGTGTGCCGTTGATAGGCAGCTCTGTGTAAACGGGAATTACGTCACGTGCACCGACGGGCTGTGTGGTCTGGCCATCGCCGTAGATGTTAAGGGCAGCAAGATCGACATTCTCTCGAGTGAGCTGCGAGTCAACAAACGGCAAATCTGCCGGGAGCACGTTATTGCGAAGTTCGGTAGCGAACGAAAACAGCGACGTAAACGCCTCAGTGGCACGCTGCGGCCCGGTCATGGTTGCGTATATCGGACCAAAACCAATCGAACCATTGTCAGTTCCGTCAACATTCGTGTCCCATAAATCATTCAACAAGGTCGCGACCGACATTTCATTGTAGTAGCCCTGCTTTCCGCGATTCTCGTTCTCTGTATCCAGTTGGAAACCGCTACTCTCAAGCGGTGCACTGGTATCGCAATAGCGTGGATTCTCAAGCGCGATTGCCGCCAAGCCTGTCGCAAAACCCTCGCCAAACGCAACCCTGGGGTCCAGCGACTCGCCGATCGAATGGGAGCCGCCGATAGAGTCGGACCGTGAGAAATTATCCTCAAAGTAGTGTCCCCACTCGTGCACGGAAACATGATCGTCAAACTCTTCCGTATCGGTGCTTGCGTCGCCCAACAGGAATAATGAGTTGAGGCCACCTGCATAGAATGATGAGGATAGTTCTCCGGCATCGATATCTGTAGGACTAACCAGCGTGTTGTTGACACTCCAGAATGCATCCAGTGGTGGAAAGGTCGCGGTTGGGTTGACCGCTGTAATCATCTCCATGCCATCCAGAATTGCGTCAAGAATCGCAAACGGCGCCGCCAATCTGTTGCCAGTATAGGCACTGCCATTCCAGCCCGTCGTAGCGGTAAAGTCGGCGTCAGCGATGTTGCGATTGCCGGTATTGAATGGCGCAAATTCGACCAGGTAAATGGGGCGCTGTGCCAAGGGCAGCGTATTCGCCGGATCAACATTGTCTCGTACTTCAACATCCCAAACAGCCGGGCCTGAGCTCTTGAGCTCCGCGCGCAGGCGAATTTTCACGTCCTGACTGGCTTCAATATTACTGAAAGAATAACGGCCGTCGCTGCCAGAGACCGTTGTACCCAATACGGCGTTTCCCGTAGTCAGTAATTGTACGGTCACACCGCGAATGGGCCGAACCTCAGGATTGTCGAGATTCAAGCCCCTACAGTTGGCATTTGCCAATGCGAATTCGAACGTTAATTGTCCCGCCACGGTAACGGCACTTAATGCTTCCTGCACCCTGATATCAACCGTATCCATCGTCGCGTCAGTGCTATCGTCGACCGTCAGCTGAAACGTCAGAACTTCGGGCGTCGCGGCGGCGACATCAGGCGACGTGAAACTCGGCGTTGCCGTATTCGCGCCAGACAGAACAACATTCTGACCACCCGTTTGCGTCCAGGCGTAGGTAAACACATTGCCGTCCGGGTCCATTGACCCCGAGCCGTCAAGATTAACGGTGGATAGCTCGGGGGCGGTTTGGTCCGGTCCCGCGTTTGCGGTTGGCGGAGTATTGATTCCCAGTCCGACGTCATTGACGACAACATTGACCGTATCGCTGTCACTCGCAACCCCGTCACTCACAACCAAACGAAAGGTCAGCGTTGCAGGTGTATTAACCGCCGTTACGTCCGGAGCATCAAAACTTGCCTGCGCCATGTTGCTGTTGGCAATGACGACGGTCGCGCCAGCGGTCTGTGACCAGGCATACGTCAGAGTGGTACCGGCGTCGGGATCTGATGATGCACTGCCGTCAATAATGACCGCCGCGAATTCGTCTACCGGTTGATCCGCACCGGCGACCGCGACAGGTGCACGGTTGGCCGGGCCAGTCGGTGGCGACGAGTCCGCCCCGCCGCTACTGCACGCTGATAATGCCAGCGCACCCGCGAGGAGCATCGCCACCTTACTTTGATACAAGCTAACCACTATTCGTCGTCCTGCCCAAGACTGCCTTGATAATACCTGCGCCTGCTGAACACGAACATAACCGCAGGCGTGCGATTTTTGCGACAATTCAAACCGTTAGATCACAGAATAGAGTGCGATCCAGGTCCGTATTCCGTCTGCAAGTATTGTTAAACTTTGTCTCTCGAAACAGCTTGCGGTTCACAATTCCAGAGATAAAGCTCAACTCAGAGTAAAAACATCATGAAAAACAATAAGATCCTCGTCACTGGCGGGGCCGGATATATTGGCAGCCACGTCGTGCGGCAGCTGGGAATGGCGGGCGAAGACGTTTTGACGCTCGATAATCTGTCGACAGGCTTCGAAGCTGCCGTTACGGCGGGCGAATTCATTGTCGGAGACACGGGTGACGCAGCGTTGCTGGAGCGACTATTCAGTGCGCACAACATCGACACCGTGATGCATTTTGCCGCCCACACGATAGTCCCGGAATCGGTCAGCGACCCATTGAAGTACTACCGCAACAACACATCCTCAAGTCGCACGTTGCTCGAGGCGGCCGCAAATCACGGCGTCAAAAATTTCGTATTTTCATCAACGGCCGCGGTCTATGGCATCCCTGCCGGCGGCAGAGCCTCAGAGGACACGGCAACTCAGCCTATTAATCCCTACGGCACGTCCAAACTCATGACCGAGTGGATGTTGCGCGACCTCGCCATTGCGGGTGGCCCGAAGTACGTCGCGCTGCGCTATTTCAACGTGGCCGGCTGCGAGCCCAGCGGAACGATCGGGCAGTCCACTCCAAAAGCGACTTTGCTTGTCAAGGTGGCTTGCGAAGCGGCGACGGGAAAACGTCCGGGAGTGTCAATATTCGGCACAGACTTCCCGACGCCCGATGGCACGGGTCTGCGCGATTACATACACGTCGATGATCTGGCGACGGCTCATTTGGATGCACTGCGCTACCTGCGCAGCGGCGGCGAAGCGACCATACTCAATTGCGGCTACGGTCACGGCTACAGCGTACGCGATGTGCTCAGAGCGGTTGAGAAAGCCAGCGGCGACAAGCTAAACATCGCAGAAGAACCGCGACGAGCTGGCGACCCGCCGGAGCTGATTGCCGTCGCTGACCGAGTTCGCGATGTATTGGGCTGGACACCGAAATTCGATGACCTTGATACTATCGTTCGCACCAGCCTTAACTGGGAACGCAAGATTGCCGCTGGCGACCCCAGCGCCTACTGGGCGGCATAGACACTCCAGTATGAGATTTCCCCGCCCACGATCACTAAACGGACTGATACTGGTCGGCTTCGGGCTGGTCGCTCTGCCGCTGTTGCTTGCTGCGATCTGGGCGCTCGTCAATCTCGATAAAGTTGCCGAACAAAGCGAGCAGCTGGTTTTTACTGGAGTCGCAGCAACCGAGAACAATCGGCGCATCAACGAACATTTGAGTTCCCTTGAGCGCGTCGCGCGTCAGTATCAAATCCTCAAAAACCCCGCCAGTCTGCAACTGATGTCTCAGGACCTGGCGACGTTTGAAGCCCTGTTGAACGACATGGCGCCGCTGGTCGCGGAAGTCAATGCGACGACACTCACCAACTCTTTGGGGACCGAAGCGCATGAGATTATTGCTGCCCTGTCACGCAGCAACGCCGACGATGCGACGCTCGACGCGGCCATCGCCCGATTCGCGCCATTGCGTCAGGACGTCAGCCGTCTTACTGACGTACTGACGGCGCACGTCGATACAAAATTATCGGTGTTGCAGGAAACAGCGCGCAAAGCGCAACGCGTATCGGCCTGGCAGGTCGCGGCGCTGGTTCCCGGCACTTTGATTCTGGTACTCATCTTCACCCTGCTGGTCGCCCGCCCTATTCGGCAGATCGACCGCGCGATCGGCCAACTCGGCGCCAGCGGCTTTTCCAAACCCATCAAGATCAAGGGCCCGACCGATTTGCAGCGTCTCGGGCGCCAGCTGGAATGGCTGCGCCTGCGCCTCCTCGAACTGGCTCAGGAAAAAAACAAATTCCTGCGCCACATGTCTCATGAGCTGAAAACACCGCTCGCCAATATTCGTGAAGGAACTGAGTTATTACTGGATGGATCCGTCGGCGAGCTCAAGGGTCCGCAACGTGAAGTTACCGACATATTGCGCATGAACGGGCTGAAATTGCAGCAGCTGATCGAGAACCTGCTGAGTTTCAGCGCCTGGCAAGCCAAGAGCGAGGTATTGACGCTGTCCGACTTCGAACTTGGAAAACAGGTCATTTCGGTCGCGCGGGCACAGCGATTGGCCTTGAAAGCGGGAAATATCCAGTTAAAACTGGTAGTTGATGACATTATTGTGAACGCGGATCAGGACAAAATACGCACGGTGCTGGATAATCTCCTGTCGAACGCGGTCAAGTTCACGCCGCGCGGCGGTTTGATAACGATCCGGGCGCACCGATTGCCGACGAGCTTCGTGCTGGAGTTTGGCGATACGGGACCCGGAATTCCTGAGGACGAACGCCACAGAATATTTGAGGCCTTCTTCCAGGGCACTCGCAAACAGGGTGGACCGGTTGGCGGTACGGGCATCGGATTATCGGTGGTACTGGAGTGCATTCAGGCACACAACGGTTCGGTGGAATTAGTAGACTCGGATGAATTTCCGGGCGCACATTTCAGGATACATATCCCGCAAACGCGGGTTGTGGTAAAGCAGAAACTGGCGGCACATGGCTAAGTTCAAACTGACAACGAAAACACGAGTACTGGTGGCAAGCGCATTGCTCGCTACGGTGTTGTCAGCTTGTGGCCAGACCACCGACTGGATCAGGGGACGAGTTGATTCAAGTGCGGACGACCCCGATATCCTCGGCGCGCCAGAAGTCGAAGTCTATTTAGCGGAGCTGGGCCGAATTGCCAGCGGCGATCCTGCAGCACAAGCTGAGATTTATGCGGACGCGGCAGCGGCGGCACAGCTCACACCCAGCGCGTCGACCAATTTGCGGCTGGGACTCGTACTTTCGATCCCGGGATACCCGGAATCAAATCCGGAACTTGCGCAGAGCATACTGCGCGACGTGCTCGCGCAGACAATGTTGTTAACGCCGGCCGAGATTTCGCTGGCGGTTATTCACCTCAACAATGTCGAAACGCAGGTCGTCGCAAACTTCGAGACCAGTCGGCTGCGGGCGTCAACGTCACGAGCAGCGCAATCGCAGGAACAAACCACCAGCCGTAGGCTGGCCGAAGTAGAAGCCGAAAATCGGCAGCTGCGCGAGGATCTCAAGGCAGCAGAACAGAAGCTCGAGGCAATCACTACGATCGAACGCTCGATCCGCGAGCAGGAATGATCTAACCTGTGCAGACCACCCCAGTTCGCGCGATATAATTCAATATGATGAACAAGAAATCTCAGTTCAACGGCAAGATTCTCCTCGTCGACGACGATCCGGGTCTGTTACGCCTGCTGAGTATCCGACTGCGCGCCGAGGGCTATGAAGTCGAGGCGGTGGAATCAGCGCACAATGCGTTGGCCGTCCTGAATCGGTTCAGCCCGGACCTCGTGATCACCGACTTGCGCATGGACAAGATGGACGGTATCGGTTTGCTGAAAGAGCTGCAGACACGTTCGCCGGGACTCCGCGTTGTTATCATCACGGCACACGGCACGATTCCGGACGCGGTCACGGCGACGCAACACGGCGCTTTCGGCTTCCTGACCAAGCCGGTCGACAAAGACGAGCTCATGACGTTGGTCGATCGGGCTTTGAAAGTCTCGGGCTCGATCGCGGTCGACGAAGACTGGGCGTCCGCAATCATCACGCGCAACCAGGCAATGAAAGAGGTGATACAGCAAGCCAAGATGGTTGCCGCAACCGACGCGCGAGTGTTGATCACGGGTGAAAGCGGCACCGGCAAAGAACTGCTGGCGCAGGCAATTCACAAAGCGAGCGATCGACGTAACAAGCCGTTTGTCGCAATCAACTGCAGTGCGATGGCGGAGAACCTGCTCGAGTCAGAGCTGTTCGGTCATGAAAAAGGTGCTTTCACGGGCGCGACACGCAGCCACGATGGTCTATTCCAGTCGGCAGAAGGCGGCACCCTGATGCTCGACGAGATCGGCGACATGCCGATGCGTTTGCAGGTCAAGTTGCTGCGGGTACTGCAAGAAAGCCAGGTCCGCCCGGTCGGCAGTACGGAAGCCCTTAATATTGATGTCCGTGTGATCTCGGCAACACACAGAGACTTACAGGAACTGATGGGCCAGGGTCGATTTCGCGAAGATCTTTACTATCGCCTGAACGTCGTGAATATCCGAATGCCGACATTGGACGATCGCCGTGAAGACATTCCGATGCTGGTTGCCTACTTCCTGCAACTAATTTCGAAAGAATCGGATCAGGAAAGAAAAGTCTATGCGCCCGAGGCCGTCGAGATGCTGGTTACGGCAGAATGGCCCGGCAATGTGCGTCAGCTGTATAACGTCGTCCGACAAAACGTTGCCTTGTCGCGTTCACCCGTCATCAGCGGTGAGATGGTGCAGCAATCTCTGGGTGAACATGCCAGCAAGCTCGCATCGTTCACGGATGCTCGCGACGAATTCACCCGCAATTACCTGTCACAGATTCTGCAAATTACAATGGGTAACGTGAGTCAGGCAGCGCGTCTCGCGAAGCGTAATCGTACCGACTTCTACAAGCTGCTCGCGCGACATGAATTGAATCCAGACACGTTCAAAACCCGCTAGACATCAAACCTTACGATTGTCGCGTTGCAATAAAGGCCATCATTGCCGTTGCTGGTATCGTAATCATTGCAGCGATTGCTGCCGTGACACCCGGATTCCCGAGCGTCACAGTCGAGTTTGGGAACAAACTGTCGCCGTTGAAGAACAAGCCAAAATGAATCACCAGCGCGGCCATTGATCCCAGCCAGACCAGCGAAATCGGCACGCGGCGAAATGAAATGCCCAGCAATAAAGGCACCGCCGTCGCCGCCGTTAAACCATAGACGCCAACCTGCCCGAATATGCCGAGCAATTTCGGCGGCTGCAGATTGATCAGGAACGCCGCGATAGCAATGACGACCAGGACAACATGACTGACCTTCATAGCGAAGGCCATTTGCTGCTCCTCGCTGAGTTGCTCGCGTTTGCGTTTGCCAATGACGTTCAACACCAGATCATTGGCGGTGATCGTCGAGATCGACACTAACAGTCCATCCAGTGTAGACATTGCCGCCGCCAGTAAAACGATACCGACAAACGTGAACATTGCCTCGGGGAAGATTGTCTTCAGATACATGGTCATCACCAGGTCCTGACGAAACTGCCCTGTCGCGGCGTCGATCAGGGCCTCCTCTGGCACGACGAGATGCGCGAAGAAGCCGACCGTACCGAGTAATTGAAACAGAATAAAAACGACCGCGAAAACAATTAGATACTGTTTTACCGCACGATCATCTTTTACATACAGCGCTTTTGTCAGTATGTGCGGTTGGCAAACGAGAATAGCGCCAACCACGAATCCCGAAACGTATATAGAAAACGCGTCGTTGAAGAGTTTTCCGTTTTCATTGATTGGCGCAACGAGGTTCGCATCGATCGCTCGTAAGGCCTCGATAGTCGATCCGGGCTGCTGGTAGGCGATCCAGATACAGGACGCGAGTACGATCAAAGTCACAATGATCATCAAACCGCCTTGCAGCAGGTTGGTCAAAACGTGCGCGTAGGTGCCACCAATGAAAACGTAGCCCGTGACGAAAACCAGCGTAATCGCCAATGCAACGGAATTGGAAATCCCGAGCAACGATTGCATGACGATCGAGATACCACCGACCAGCAACACGATAAAAGCGAATGACAGCAAATTCAGCAGCGAGAAGAATAGCGCGAAATTTCGCGACTCATAACGTTTGCCGATCCAGTCGGGAATAGTCAGCGCGCCGAACTCTGCGCCAATTCGCCGAAATCGAAAAGACAGGATAGCGAGCATCGTGATGAAACTGATCGCGACCGCGATGACAAAATGAAAGTAGGCGCTGAAGCCGTCAACGTAGATGAAGCCGGGATTGATAATAAACGTTGAAGCTGACGACACACTCGCCGCGAGGATGATGCCGACGACAAACGGATTCATATTGCGATCGCCGACAGCGAAGGTGCCGAAACCGGTCGTTTTTCGATACCCGAGCCAGCCCAGCCAGGCAGTGCCTGCCAGGTAGGCGATAAAAAGCGACCAGGCAAGCATCAAAGAGTTCGCCCGGCGAGGGTGTCCAGGGTGGCCTTGATGACCTGAATTTGC
>JALHUQ010000249.1 GCA_022866645.1 Woeseiaceae bacterium
CGTCCGTCGGGTTTGCGGATCCCCGGACAATTGTTTTGCCCGTACACCAGGCAAACTGGCCATGAAAATGTCGTCCAGCTCATCAACCTGAATGAACGCTGGATACGGTAGCTTCGGCGGACCGCTCGCACAGCCGGAGATGACCATCGATGCAAGGATCAATGCCAAACGGCGCCTTAATCGGGATTCCATTGTTGTCTACTCAGCTGGCAAGAAAAAAGCCGCCCAGAAACTGGGCGGCATACTAAGCAGAAGATGTATTGGGCTGGCTTCAGATCGCATTCGAATAATATGAAACATCAATGTTGCAACAGTATTCGGCGTGCTCTGGGTTCCAGTTGGCGATCCACTTCGTCGTCGGCTGCAATTGATTGCAGGTAAGCAATTGCTCGAGTGACGTGTTGAGAGGGTTCACGTATCACCCGCCTTCGATTCATGCTTCCGGCATGGCGGTCCGCTCGCTTGCCTTCCTACATCTCATCTCCGTGCGTACCGATTTGGTACCGGCCGGATGCTACTACATATAGTATTGGAAGGCGAGCAAACCACTACATTTGGTGAGCCGTCAAATTTCCGGTATAAACGTGCTCCAATATTCCTGTTCCGGCACGGAGATCGCGCAGTGAGCAAAGCGTACGAAATCAGCAAACAAAACAAAGTTCGCCAACTAAAAGAAAAGGCTGACTACGATAGAGCCACTGTTCACGAGATCCTTGATTCTGCACTGATCGCGTCCGTCGGTTTTGTACAGGACGGCCAGCCGGTCGTCGTACCAATGCTCTTCGGCCGTGAAGGGGAAACTGTGTTTTTGCACGGTGCACGCAAAGCGCGGGTTATTCGTTTGCTTGAGGGTACGACGACAGCCTGTCTGAACGTGACTCATGTCGACGGGCTGGTCTACGCGCGATCAGCGTTCAACTCTTCCATGAATTATCGATCGGTCACAGTGTTCGGAAAGCCGCGCCTCGTGGAGGGCACTGATGAGAAGCTGCATGCGCTCAGGGTGATCGCGGAAAGCACCATGCCTGGCCGCTGGGGCGAGGTGCGCGATTCCCACATTAACGAAATCAAGAAGACGGGTGTTATTGCGCTCGAAATCGAGTCCGCCTCAGCGAAAGTAGCGAACGCCATGCCAAAAGACGAAGAGGAAGACTACGACATCCCAATTTGGGCCGGCGTACTACCGCTGGTATCAGCTTTCACTGCATTGCGATCGGACGATCGCTTGCTGGATGGCGTTGAACCATCGGCGGTAGTGAAAGCGATGCAAGGCAAGATCCTATAACAGCCCGCGACTGTTCTCCGCTTCCAGTCGCAGTAAGGCTTCCTTGGTATCGAGGCCGCCACCAAAGCCCGTCAGGTCACCACTGCTACCGATCACCCGGTGGCAGGGCACGATGATCGGAATCGGGTTGCGCCCGTTCGCGGCGCCAACCGCCCGCATGGCTTTCGGCCGACCGATTTGCCTGGCTATCGCGCCGTAAGACTTCGTCTCGCCGTACGGAATTTGCAAGAGAGCTTGCAGGACGCTGACTTGAAACTCGGTGCCTGTCAGTGCCAGCGGCAAATCAAATTCCTTTCGTTGGCCGGAGAAATACTCGCTCAGTTGCTTGCGTGCAACTTCAAAGGGCTCTTCGTTATAGATCCAATCAGCTTCCGGATCACGTCGCATCGCACCTTTCGGAAATCCGATCATCGACAGCAAGTCGGCCTCACCCGCCAGCAGTAGCTCACCGATCGGCGTATCAAAGTAACAGTAGTACATCATTCATCCTCCAGAGTTCGCATCAGAACTCCATAACAATAATGCCGCGTAGGCTCGCCACGGGCGCCACGCTTCGGCGCGGGCTTTGAGCTCGGCGGGTTTCAGGCGCTCGCGATTTGGCGCATCGAACGCCCGTAATAAACCCAGATCCGAGTGCGGAAAGGCATCCGGGTCCTTCAGGGCTCGCATCGCTACGTACTGTGCCGTCCACTGGCCGATGCCCTTAATTGCGACCAGCGATTTGCAAAAATCATCGATGTCCTGCGCCGGGTCAAAATTGATCTGGCCCTCCACCACGCTTTTTGCCACGCGCCGGATCGTATCCGCGCGACTGCGAATAATCCCCAGGTCGCCAAGACGGGCGCGCAGCAGCTTGTCCGCTCGTGGAAAAAGGGTGTGTGGTCTCTTCTCGTCCGGGATGCCGGGAACGGCGACATTAAGCGGCTCGCCGTAGCGCTTTGCGAGCCGGCCCGAAAGCGTCGTCGCCGCCGCGACCGATATTTGCTGCCCGAGAATGGCCCGAACGGTGAGCTCGAATCCATCCCAGACACCAGGAACACGGATTCCCGGCTGCTTTCGAAGCAGTGGCCGCAAGTGCCTGTCACGTGACAAGACTCTGGATACGTCGCCGGGCGAAGCGTCAAGATCGAAAATTCCCCGTACGCGCTGAATGATCGGCAGCAGCGATCGGGTTCCCGCACCGTGCACGGTAAGCAATATATTTTCACCACCGTCATGAAGGTCAATGATGCTGTTCGAACCGTCGACGGTTACGCTGCGTAAATATCGGCCCTCGTGCACAACTTCGACGCCGGGGATCGCCCTGCCCGCGAAGAACTGCAACATATTCTCGAAAGCAAACGGCGACCGGTACGGTAGCTGAACCGTCAATCCCGCCGAAGGTTCGATAACCGCGCGCCGCTTCCTTAGTTCTCGTGGCGTTCGACCGTAGGTATTCCTGAAGGCATCATTAAATCGACGTGTACTGCCAAAACCGGAGGCGATCGCAATATCCGCCATAGGCAACGTTGTTTGATCGATGAGACGCTTCGCAAAATGCAATCTCTGCGTGTGCGCGACCGCGAGCGGACTCGCGCCCAGATGCTTCGTAAACAGGCGCCGCAAATGTCGGCTGGTCACACCGAGTCGGTCGGCGAGCCTCTCGATGTCGCCATCGTCCAGCGCGCCATCCGCGATCAGGCGCAAACCGCGGCGCACGGTTGTCGATGTTCCTTCCCACGCCGGCGTACCGGGGGCACATTCCGGGCGGCAACGAAGGCACGGGCGAAATCCGGCTTCTCCGGCGGCGGCGGCCGTCGGATAGAACGTGACGTTTTCGCTTTTCGGCGAATTTGCCGGGCAGACCGGCCGGCAATAAATCCCGGTCGTCTTAACACCGATGAAGAAACGCCCGTCAAAACGAGCATCACGAGAGAGCCTCGCCTGTTCGAATCTCGCAGTATCTGAAATGTTTGAATTCCGGAGCATGCGCAAAGTATACGCGCACTCCGGATTCAAACTAGCCAGATTCGGACCTATATGCCGAGATCCCTTTACGCCGCGTTACGGGTGTGGCGGACGCGTTCTCCGAGCCACTCAGCGAGGTCATCCGAGCCACCGATATGCTCACCGTCAATAAACACTTGTGGATAAGTAATCTTTGAAGAAACAGCGCGCAGCGTTTGATCCGTGTAGTCACGATTCAGAACCAGCTCTTCATATTCGATACCGGCGTCATGCAGCATGCCCTTCGCGCGCGCGCAAAAACCGCATCCTTCACGAGTGAAAATAGCCACGTCGTGCGGAAGCACGCCCTCAGGGGCAAGGTAGGTAAGCATCGTATCGGCATCGGAAACGCCATACGGATCACCCGGAACCTCCGGTTCGATAAACATCTTTTCAACGACGCCATTGCGAACCAGCATCGAGTAACGCCACGAGCGCCTCCCAAATCCGAGGTTTCCCTTGTCAACAAGGAGACCCATTTGGTCGGAAAATTCGCCATTTCCGTCTGGCAGGAATGTCACTCGGTCAGCCTTCTGACTGCGCTTCCATTCGTTCATGACGAAAGCATCATTCACCGATACACAGATGATTTCGTCTACACCGCTGGCTCGAAACTGCGGGGCAAGCTGGTTGTACCGCGGCACGTGGGACGACGAGCACGTCGGCGTAAACGCGCCCGGCAATGAAAACAAGACGACGGTCTTGCCATCGAAAATTTCAGCTGACTTTACATCAACCCACTCATGCCCTTTGCGGGTGTGGAATGTGACGTCAGGAATGTGTTGTCCTTCAAGATTCTTCAACATTTTATTCTCCTCGAGTTGATTTGAGCTTCAGTATGGCGGCCTCGAATTAATAAATAAAACAGATTAAACGTAATATAATGTGCTACTTTATCGATAATGCGATCACCAACAATAAAACAGCTACGCTATTTCGTTACTCTATGTGAGGAACAACATTTCGGTCGCGCCGCGAAACGATGTTTCGTCTCACAATCGGCTTTCAGCAATGCTCTTCAGGAACTTGAGTCGACGCTCGCAACACAGCTGGTCGACCGGACTAATCGCAGCGTCACCGTCACGGCGGTGGGTCAGGACGTTGCTACACAGGCGCGACTCGTATTGCGGGATGTCGATAGTCTCGTCGAAATCGCACAGGGGAACACCAAACCACTGTGCGGTGAGTTGCGGTTAGGCGTAATTCCCACCATTGCGCCGTTTGTGCTGCCGACTGCGCTACCTAAAATCAGAAAGGCGTTCCCGCAGCTTCAGCTGCTGCTGATCGAAGACCAGACACAACGCGTCTACGAGCGCCTAATGGCCGGCGAAGTGGATGTTCTGCTGCTCGCCCTGCCCTGGGCGATGCAGGGCGTGGAAGAGCGTATCCTCTATCGTGACGAGTTTTGCCTTGCCTACCGTGAGGGAACAGCTCGCGTCGATCCCGAAAATTATCGTTTCAATCGACTGGATTCCGACAGCGTTCTACTACTGGAAGACGGACACTGTCTGAGAGACCACGCGCTGGCGGCCTGCAAGATACGCAATACGGAAAAGATCCGCCGATTCGGCGCCAGCAGCTTGTTGACGTTGATCGAAATGGTAGACGCTGATCTCGGCATTACATTTCTCCCCGAAATGGCGCGCGGTAGCACCTTGTTGCGCAACACGCGTGTGCGTCTGCACTCCCTCAGTGACAATAGCTATCGCAATATCGGCTTGGTGTGGCGCAAGGGCAGCCAACGTGTGAGCGAGTTTCAGCTGTTGGGGGACTTTTTTCGAGACAATCGCTGACGACGCGAATTTAGCGAGATCGGCGTGGATTTTGCCATCGGGATTCTTGTCGGACGTCCAACAAAGTAGCCTTGCGCCATATCCACTCCGAGCTCCGCCAGTATCTCAAGAGTCTCGGCGTTGCGGACGTATTCGGCGATCGTCTGCATCCCTGCTTCCCGGCCGACTTCGGCGATCAATTTGATCATCTTCTGGTCCACGGGATTGCTAGGCAGGTCGTTGACGAATGTGCCGTCAATCTTGATGTAGTCGAATTGCAGCTTTTGCAGGTAGCCAAATGAGCTGTAGCCCGTGCCGAAATCGTCCAGCGCAAACTGGCAACCAAGATCACGCAGGGTGGCGACTTGACGATCAACCTGCATCGGGCGCCGTACAGCAAGGCTCTCCGTTATTTCGAATACGACGTCGGTGAGTGGCACCTCGAACTGCTTGAACATCTTTTCAACATAGCCGGGCAGATCATCGTTTTCGAATGCGTTCGCGGATAGATTGATGGAAAACTTGAGATCGGTCCCGGGCCGTGAGTGCTCCGCATATGCGATGGCTGCGTGGCGTATCATCCAGAAATCGATCTCATTCATGAGCCCGAAACGTACAGCGGACGGCAAGAACGCATCCGGTGAAATGAATTTCCCGTCTGCGGTTCTTAAACGGATGAGCAGTTCATGATGTGTCGTTTGGCCTGACATTATGTTGTTGATTGGCTGGAAGCGTATTTCGAACTTGTCTTCATCGAGCGCCTCTCGCAACCAGTTCATCCAACTGATATCGGCAAACTCGCGTCGTTCCCGATTGTCCAGCCGGGAGTAGATTCGCATTCGATTTCGGCCGGCGGACTTGGCCTCCCGACAGGCGATATCAGCCTGGTTGATCAATTCATCAGGATGCAGATTGTTGCCCACCATGATCGTGATACCGATACTGCAATGGACGTGGAATATCCGCTCGTCCTCAATGTGCGCCAGGCGACGCATGTTGGCAAGAATGGTTTCCGCTACGGATTGCGCAGCGTCGGAGTCGACAGTCCGCACAAGGATCACGAATTCGTCGCCACCAAACCGCGCTACGACGTCGTTCGGGCCGACACTGCGGCGCAGTTCGTCTGCCACCTTGCGGATCAGCCGGTCACCAGCCGGATGACCACATGCATCATTGATGTATTTGAACTGGTCGAGATCGATAAAGAAAAGAGCACTGGATCCGTCCTTACGCATCACGTCCATGACCTCGGCCTTCAGCTCTTCGACAAGACGTCGACGATTGAAAAGCCCGGTCAAACTGTCGTGATTGGCGAGCTTCCGGAGCTGCTCGTCTCGTTCACTCAGCGCAGACGCAGTGGTTTCCAGAGCCTCGACAATGTCCGAGATTTCTCGATGCTGCGCCGGCTTGAATTTCACTTTCAGGTTGCCTTTGGCCAACTCCTGAATCGGCAGGTGCAGGTCGGAGATGGACGCCAAGGCCCTGCGTAATGCATATCGCCCGTAAAATGAGAATGCGATCAGGAACAGCAGCAAGACCAGGGCAGCCGAACGTATGTTCGACAGCAATCGATCATTAAACAGGACGAAATCGAGCTTCATTCTTACGAAGCCAAGTAACTCGGTCTTGGACGATGTATCGGTGTTGCTGGCATCGAAACCGAATAAGCCATCGTTCGGTATTGATTCAACCCAGACTGGAGCAGTAATTTCGAATCGCTGCGGATCCAGCAATCCGCCGTGCATAAGATAGGGTTTTTGTTTGCCAACGACGGCCACCGCTTCTTGCAGCTCGTCCGGTGCCAAAGTCTCTATGGGATCGTTTTCCCCTGGGCCGTCGATCGAGTGCAAAACGTCGCCATCTTTTGAGAAGAAAATGACCTGACTAATTTCAGGATAACGGTCAACGAAGTCTTCCAGACTGATGTGCGCCTCCTGGTCATCCGCAAGGTAGAATGGCGCACCGATCTCGTTGAGTTGTTCGGTCCATTGCAGTGCCCAACGACTGTAGTTGTCATGCAATATCCATTGGCCTCCCCAGTAGAGTCCGCCGATCGCCAAGGCCCCGACGAGAGCGGCGCTGAGCACCTGAATTGAGAGAATTTCGTGCACGAGCGCACGCTTAATGTTTTTAGTATTTTCAACTCGGCCGCTGAACAATTTTGTCAAATCTTCTGTGAAACTGATGAGCTTCGCCTTCACCGACTCACAACCTCAACGCTGCCCCGCGTAACAACTCGAATGGCTGAAAGTGGACTGATGTCCGGTACATTCTGCAGTCCTTCGATACGAATTCGTCGAATAATACCGGCGATGGTTTCAGCGATATCTTCAGCCTGCGTGCCGATGCTGATCGTCGCACCCAGGTCCAGCATCGATTCGTTCGGCACTGCAACAGCAATATGTCCCCGCCTCGTGGTTTCCAGGATTTTCTGTATCGAACGTGCGCTTAATATTCGGTTGTCAGGGAACAACCAGAGGCCGTCAATATTCTGAGCCATGCGTCGAAACAGGTAGAGGGTCTCCTGATCGGAATGAGCGATTCGGAATTGCAACTTGATGTCATGCTTTTGCGCTGCCAGTTCCGCTTCAGCGATCAGCGCGTCGTGACCCTCGCCGATGATGATGCCGACATCCTGAATAGAGGGATCTATCTCGGTCCACGCGGCGAGTTGCGCTTCGAGTGGTGCCAGCGGCGCGATGCCACGACTGTTTGCTGTCAGCAGACCATAGTCCTGGTGGTTGAATACCTGGGCGAATATCACCGGCGATTCCGCCATCGCAACTGATGATCTGGCAGCGAGCAAGCCGATAGCGACAACCACACCCGAATCCGAATCATTGATCACCCGAAGAACGGAATCCGGCGTTCGACGACCGTCACTCAGATCAAAAACTTTGACGTCATCAAGGCGATCGATGAGGGCGTTCGCGACATCCAGAAATGCCGGTTGGCTGCTTGAAAGAACGATGGCCACGGGCAGTGATCGTGGCGGCTCGGGCGGCTTTGCAGGTTGCTGCTGCTCGGTCTTTGTCGGTACTTCGGCAACGACCGGTTCAGCGACGGGCACAGTAATTGGCTCGACAGGAGGCGCGATTTCCGGCGCAAGAAACGAACAGCCACCAAGGGCCAGGAGCACGGCCAGCGCCGAGCAAAGGCGAACGAGTCTTTTGACAGCGCCATTCCTTGGCATTAGAAATATTCCCAAATTGGTCAAATAGTATGCGTTTCGGCGAGCCTCATCCGCATCCACCTTTTGTAGCCAAATTTGATGCTATTTACTGTGCTACACGTCGCCAAAAACGTCATGCGGCGAGCGGGCGGATTTCGCCCTCTGAGCGAGAACCAGCCAGACACCGCCAAGCGTCGCAAACGATGCGACCAGGAGCCTGGGTGTCACTTCCTCTGCCAAAAACACAACTCCACCGAAGGCGGCGATCGCGGGAACAGACAACTGCACTGTAGCCGCCCGTGTAGCAGTCAACCCGCTCAATACCTGATACCAAATTGCGTAGCCGATGCCCGATGCAAGACCGCCCGATGCAGACGCCAGAACGACTCCACCCAAGGTCAGATGGTTATCGCCAGGAAAGACCAAATTCACAGCAATGACCA
>JALHUQ010000250.1 GCA_022866645.1 Woeseiaceae bacterium
ACCATCCTCCCTGCCATCGTAATGCACGGTATCGTCGATGGCGTATTTTTTGTCTGGGTCTGGCAGAATCCCGACAAATTCAACGCGTTGCTCGAGCACAACGTGTTAGTTACTGGGCCGAGTATTTTATTCCTAACCTGGGTCGCAATAGCCGTTGTTGGGACTGTCAGCACGATCTTTGGTTTTTACATGCTGAAGAAAGATAGCGCCGACGATGCGGCAAAATGGGGTCGGATACATTATTCACCCTTAGGAAAATCGGTGTCGGTGCAAATGCAGGAACAGCTCGATTGCACAGCTGAGTCCATGTGAAGGTCCTCGCGGGACAACCATGCCATGGAAGAATCACGGCAAGTACGTGTCGTCCGTCGCACATGCCGCGAATGAGTTTGTGGATCGAGGCCTTATCTTCGAGGCAGAAAAGGATGCGATTGTGTCCGGTGCTGGTCAATCAGTTTGCGGCGCGAAGTAGTATTCGACAACTCAGCCGATTTCCAAAACCGAGACCCCGCCCTTGTGGCGGGGTTCTCTTATGTCTGCTTTTGGCCGTTCTGAGACGGTCGCCAGGAAGTTAACTGAGAGGCTGCTTTACTTCGCTTAGCAGCCGGCCGAGAATTCTGAGTTAATATGACGGCTACTGACCCATTGCGGTCATTCGATATTCTGGCGGGGAAGCCAAATCTGAGGAGATTTCATGACTCGAAATCTGATTTCACTCGCTGCACTTTTCGCTACTTTTTTCTCGTTCGACGCGGTCGCTTGTAGTTGCGCCAGCAAGAATATCAAGGAAGCCGTCGATTCATCGCAGCATATTTTTGTCGCCGAGATAACTTCCGCTCAGAAAAATCCAGACACCGACAGCACGTGGAACAGCGTTAGCGCTGACTTCGAGATTATCGATGTTATCAAAGGAGCGCCACACGAGTTGGGCCGCCTGTACAGCGGCGTCGGCGGCGGAGACTGCGGAGTCCCGTTTCTTGTTGGCCATAAGCTGATCATTTTCACCAACGACGGCACTGTGACTACCTGTGGGGCTACTCGATCCATAGGAATCTTTACGGACGATAACGAGTATGTCGCCCTGCTAAAGTCGTATGTCAAAGACGGTATCGAGTTTGAATTTGATAATTACCCGGCTGTAGGTGGGGTCGCCATTCTCAACTGCAACGAGTAGCGTCGACCGGCCGGTGTTGGCCGTTCTGAGACGGTCGCCAGGAATCAAACCGTGGGGCTGCTTCGCGTCGCATAGCAGCCGCTCGAAAAACTTGAGGTAAGATGACGGCTTGTGACCCGAAGCCGCCGCTGACCGTTGTAGGTTTTAAAGAAGTCAAACATGACGTCAATGTTTTGAATGCGTCCTCGCCAACTCAATCGCCACGCCTCTCCGCGTTGTTCGCTGTACTAAGCAACATCGCTTTGTTCGCACTCATGGCGGCCAAACATTCAGGCTTCAATGAACGGCTTGACGCTTTTGTGGGGGATCAGATTGCAAGCCCCAGCGGTTCTGGTCAACCTCTCAACTTCCCTGAGTTCTCGGGACTCGCCGGTGACGGACTGTCGATAACGCTGGCTCTCGTAGGATCACTATTTGCAATAGCCGCCATCTATTTTGGAGGCCGATCTTGGAAAGTGTCCGGGCAGAGCAAGTTGCTTCTTTTCCTGTCTCGTTGCGGAGTGGCTTGGGGCGCACTATCACTCTTCTGGATTGGAGTAGTCTCTTTCTAATTTGTGCAGCCAGTCGGATTTGAGCGGCTGCTTTTGGCCGAGGCTGTGTAAAAACGTCGAAACGGAATTTGCGGTGGAGAACGTACATCAACGAATGGTTGTCAAACGCACGATTGTGGTGCGCAAAAGAATCACATCGGTCCTATTTCGCTGCGGTGTGTAGCGCTGTCCCACGATGGCGATTTTTGATCGCGTTTTTACACAGCCTCGGCCAAAAGCAGCCGACCATCCTTAAGAGATTCGTATGGCTCGAATAACTTTTCACCGTCGCTATGCAACATAAGCTGGAGCGCTGGTGCGACGCACCAGCGAGCAGTTGTGAAGCCGTACCGTTTCTTGCGCGTAGCCCGCTGCTACGATGTCCGCACACGTGCGGCAAGGAACACCGATGACACGCGATCAAACCGCAAACCACCAGCGCGTCCTCGACGCCCGCCAGCCCGACCTTACGGTGTTGATGGACGCGGTGACCAAACCACACAACGTCTCTGCGATCATCCGCACGGCCGACGCCGTCGGAATTCAGCAAGTGCACACAACCTCGACAGGCGAGTTGGCGCGTCGTAATTACATGAGCCTGGGCGGCGCGAAGCACTGGGTCGCTGTGACGACGCACCGCTCGACCCGCGCCGCGCTCACGGCGTTACGTGCCGATGGCTGGCGGCTCGTGGCCGCGTACAATGGCGAAAGATCACGCGATTATCGCGATGTCGATTACACGCAGAAGGTGGCGATCATTGTCGGGGGCGAGCTCGTTGGCCTGAACGACGCTGTGCGCGCCGAGGCCGACGAGCACATCGCTATTCCGATGCACGGTCACGGATCGTCGCTGACCGTGTCGGTCGTCGTCGGCATCATTCTGTTCGAAGCCGAGCGACAGCGGCGCGCGGCAGGGCTGTACGACCAGTCGCGTCTGACGCCCGACGAGCGTGCTCGTACGCTGTTCGAGTGGTCGTATCCCGACATTGCCGAACGTTGCCGTGCCCTGGGAAAACCCTATCCCGAGCTCACGGCTGACGGCATGATCGCGGCGAACCCGCTGATCGACATATCGACCGTCAGCGCGCAGGAGTGACGCTGGGCCGATTTGCCGAGGGAGGAGATAACGCGCAATTGGACCAATGTCCGCTTGTGGTTGGCCAGACATAGGCGCGTTATGCGACACTTTTGTCCACTAATAACTAGTTACGCTGCAGTTTGCCTCAGCGTGTGGTGTCAAGAAGGAAATACTAATGAAGCTAACAGACCGCGAACTAGAGATTTTCTTGAACTATTCCAAGGTACAGAAGGGTCGGCGAATCGGAGCTTGGCTCGGCCTCGTGGTTACGTTTTGCGCTTACATTCTAGTTTCCTATTTCGACTTTCACCATGATTCGCTAGCCTTGATTTTCGGTATTTTTCTTGGCATTTCGATCGTCGAACTAACGACTCAATATTTTCGAGTTCGTCCCGAGGACAAGCTAATCAACTTGCTTCAACGCTTCATCAATACGGATCCAGAAGCGTTGGGACAAGTGCTTGAAAGGCCGGGTACTGATGAAGCTGCAGCCTAACAAATCGCTGCGCTGACCGCTTTTGGCCGTTTTGAGACGGTCACCAGGAAGCTAACTGAGGGGCTGCTTCACATCGCATAGCAGCCGCTCGCAAAACATCGGATTCTACGGATGGGGCGAATGCTTTCCGCTTACTAAAAGTATGTGTTCCGATACTTCGGTGAGGTTAGTCACCACGTGTGGGACCCAGTCAGAATTGAAGGACACTCGCAGGCGAGAGACGAGTACGACTCTTGCGTTTCGGGCGTCGCGACGTCTACCACCGTAAGTCTCAAATACGAGAATGAACAAACACAAGAATCGAATAACTACTACCATCGCTGTCCTGGCGGCCGTTCTCGCGATTGCGCTTTCTATCCAGCTCATTTCCGAGCCCAAATCGACGGGATCGGATCGGCGGGTCGATGTAATAGCAGTGGCGCCAGCAGCGCATGAGCAATCGGCGTCGGATGAACCGACTTTGTCGCAACCGAGTGATTCGTCTGATGACGGCCTGTTTTCGTCTGTCGAATGGCGAGACCGATGGGAAGAGAATCTAGAAGCGTACCCGCGAACGTATGCGGCGCTGCGCGAGCTAGCTGAACAAGGCGACGCTGGAGCAACGCGTCGCCTTGTCGGACTTTTGAGTAGCTGCCAGCACGCAACGCTGCCAGTATCAGACACAGAGCTTGACGAAATAGTTGCGCAAATGCGCACGTCTTATTCATTGCCCACGCTTACCGACGGGCGTTTGGAGTTCCTCCCGGAAACTACGGGCGACTTGGCTAATCTCTTCGAGTCCCGCGCAGAACTTGATGCCTTCATTGATAAATGGGCTTCAAACACTAGGACCTGCACCAGAGTTACCGTTGAACAGCGAGGCGAGGTCGAGTACTGGCTGGGAGTTCTGCAGGCGCAAGACCCTGATACGGAATACACAAGAAGACCACCCGAAAAGATGAATCGCGATGACAAGATCGCGTACTTGGAAAGCGCTTGGGCGACTGGTGACCCCCATGCGCTTGCCGAGTTAGCGTCGATCTATTCTGACTACGACGTTCAGATTACGAATCCATCGGCCCGTGTAAGAGCTTTTGCGTACATTTACACGTACTACCGAGCTGCGATCGAATCAGCAAGATACCACTCAGAAACCGAAAGGCTTGCACAGCTCCAGTGGGCGTTGAAAAGCGTCACAAGTAACTACGAAGGTTCACTCAGTGATCACCAAATCACGGACGCTTATCAGCTAGCGCGACAGACAGTGGAAGACAATGAAAACTGCTGCATTAGGCTTCCCGCAACAGGAAACTAGTTCTGCCGACCCGTTAGCGCCCGAGGAGCGTCCGGTTGTGGCCGAACTGAGACGGTCGCGATTGAATTATACGAGCGGCGGGTGTGCATTCGAAAGCAGCCGCCCAAGTGTTAAACTGCTGGCAGGCTGCAGGTGACCCGAAGCAGCCGGCCATTCGACAAATTCAAAGTGACTGATTCGACGGCGGCTCTACCAGAACGCGCCGTCGGAAGAAATAGTCACCGATCACCAAGCTTCCCTAGTACAGACCACCGCCACCTCCGCTTCCGCGGCAGTACACAATTACTATTCCAATTCCGTATTCAACACTAGAGGGGCCACCAGGGCCACAAAATGAGGTGTCTATGCTACCCAAGATTCCTGTCGTCTCCTCATACGCGTCGATATCATCGGGTAGCGCCTCATCGTCGTTGCGCGTTAGTAGGGTGGATGCGAGCATTGTTGGACCGGGCGAATCGCAATAGACGCTCGCCTCTGTTACCGATTGCGATAGTGGTCCGGTATACACGCCAAATTGCCTGACCACTTTTACAACTCCGTCATAACGCGCTCGTCGAATCTCAGTTCCAACCGCATTCTCTATTAGCACTGGATCCTGATTGTGACATTGCATCACACGCCGATAGTTTGGATTTGCACTAGGGTCATAATGATTCGGTGCAAAAAAACCGAGAAAACTAGGCTCGATTAACCAATTGTAACTGACAATAGGGCTTTGCTGCGATTCCGTGCAATCCCAGGTCTGCGGTACTCCACTCCCAAGTCTGTTGCATAAGACGCTCGCCTGAGAAACTTCAGATACGGATATTACAGCGAGCAAGAAAGCAAATATTGTGATAGTTCTTCGTCTCATGATCCTCACCCAAGAAAGCACGCTTCAAAAATTTCAATTTGATATGAAAGTACGACAGCATGACCTATTTGCTAAAAGCAGATCTCTTGCTCTGCTTTCAATATCCTGGTGCATCTGTGGTGAAAAGCTTCTGAGATTTTGTTCTTCGTTCTCGAATATGCTCTTTGCATGTTCTTTCACCACATCACTTGGAATGCCGTCGAGGTAAGCCATCGTCACGACAAAACTTGCATAGGACAGAGCTTCAGACTCAATCTGTTGCTCGTAATCCTGAGCGCTATTAGGGGGTGCCGTTTCACGAAGCCCCCCAAGGCCACTCATAAACCCCGCCTCCCAGAGTGAGCTGAAGACTTTCCTCGCCGCTGACGGATCGCTGTTCACTAATTGGCGTGCGTATAGCTCTTGCGCCACAGGACTACCGGTGTCCGCGATTTCTTGAAGCAGCGATTCGGCTTCGTCGAAAGTTTCGGAAGTTACCTGGCTACATCTCTGCCCCGCTGATTTCTCCGGTGATGAACGGTTTAGCGTCTGGCAACGCAAGACCTCTTGATATGCAAACACTCCGGCATGGTCATTACCGTCTAATGCCGCACGTTGCAATTGAGAGAAGAAGTCAGGCCTCTTTCCGTCATCCAGTTCAGTCGATACCTCTGACTTAAAAGGTTTCTCAACCGAATATCGCAATTGGATGACTTCTCCGTCAGAAAACGTGAAGTTTTTCGAAAATTTCAATTCGATATTGGTCGGAAGTACGACCTCGCCCGATTCGTTCAAATAGTAATGGGCTTTGGCCAGTTCGGCGTTACTTGCGTACCTGGACGCGAATGACGATTGCGGATTTGATTGACTTATAGGGCGTTGTTCATCCAAGAGTTCAGGCGCCGCCGTTGACTTCTCCGCAATTCCCGAAATTACCAGCGGAGTCGATTTTGAACGATTCGATGAATACGAAAAAACTATGACCAAAAGGGCAGTCAGTACGATTACCGAAATAACATATTTCTTACCTAGAATTGCCATAGTCGTTTGTCCCATTAGACTCTTCGACTGCTTCCCACCTTTGCCATTTCGCACTAGAAGCAATGTCGAGAAGCCGTGTCGTGCGAAAGACCCTTCTTTTTTGATGACAGATCACTTCGTTCAATATTCGGTCCGTCATTCCTCGAATTCTGCAACTACGCGAGAAAAGATCGCTTGGCCTTTTTTGACACATATGGTCGGCAATCGTCAAATATGACCTCGATGTGTCTGGAACGAATTGCACAGTTTTCAGCATGTCGAATTTGCGGACGAATCAACTGGTAGTGTTGATACTGGCTTTGCGTGGTTTCCGTAAGTTACTGGATCATGGCATGTACTGAGAGCTAATCTCAAAATACCTTGGCGGAGAAAGCATCGTGTTATAAATTTAGACGTTGCCTAGCAGATTCGTCGTGTCGATGGGGCGGTGTTCCTTCGACACAATATTGGAACAAAATGTCCTAATTATGGTTGAGAATCTTGCCTTTGGTCATCAGTTCGAGGCTGAGGCAGCAGTGAAACTGCGCGATATTTGTGTCGATCAAAAGACTGCTACCTAGCGCATCCTGACAACTCTGCTCAAACAAGTTTTGCGTTCGCGCTGGGGTAATTGCTAAGCGAAGTCGAGGAATTGAAAGCGGTTGACGGCATAGTCTTCAAGTCCGATCCGCGATGGTCTGAAGCCAAAAAAGAACTCAAGTTTATTTTGGGTATCCGTGAAAATGTTCGATCCGGAAAAGCAGATCGAATAGCCCGTATAAAGGCAAATCGACGTTAGCCGACTGTCCGGTATTAGCCGGATCCAGTCGGTCGAGTGATAGAATGTTGAGCGACTGCTGCTGACCCAAAGCAGCCTGCCGTCAAAAGCTCCTTTGTGCTCTTCTAGCGACATTTTGTGACGCCATTGGTAGCTTGATTTATTGGAACAACCCAAAATTGTTCGTCTATGTTTGACGACGACAAGATCAGCTACCTGAAGATCATGCTTGCAGTGTGTGGCGGCGTATTGTTAGCTAATGCTATTCAACTTACCTTCGGCCTTCTGGTGATTGATGCAGCGGTTGATAGTCAGGTCAATTCGATCAGCAACCAAGTTTCAAGTGCTACTCAGCAGATGCGAGAAATTTCCGCGAATAGCAAACGTGACGCGGCTAAAAGCGCTGCCCAGCAGCGAATCGCAAATGAGGCACAACGCCGAGAGTCTGACTTGGGCGAGAAGCTTGCGAGAGAGTGCGGCGAGTATCAGCAGTTCTATCGTGACAATTCCAGTG
>JALHUQ010000251.1 GCA_022866645.1 Woeseiaceae bacterium
AATCCGGATTCGTCGCCCGTCAACCTCGCCTGGGCAATCGATAATCGTACGGTCGGCCTTCGCGTGCCTGATTCATCTCCCGACGCTCGCCGCGTCGAAAATCGCCTGGCCGGTTCTGACGTCAATCCTTACCTCGTCCTTGCGGCGACGCTTTCCTGCGGCTACCTGGGTATGGTCGAGGGACTGAAGCCAACCGCTGAGGCGAAGGGCAGCGCCTATGGCGGGCAGTTCGAATTGCACCGCCACATATACTCGGCGATCGAAGCTATGCGTGGCAGTGCTGCGATGCGCAGTATGCTGGGTGACGAGTTCGTTACCCTGTACGCGGCGCTGAAAGAGCACGAATATCGTGAGTTTCACGAAATTATTACGCCTTACGAGCGCGAAATTCTGATGTTTAACGTCTGATTTCTGGCGGTTGTTTCAGCATGTGGAGTGAAACGGACTTGTCAGCCTGACGGGCGCTAGAATTCGCACTGACACAATGTATTTGAGCCGCAATGGCTAGGGTGAGGAAAGCATGGCCGCAATAGAAAAACGCTCTCGTGGTGATTGGCAGGAGCTCGACAGGAAACATTATCTGCACCCGTTCACCAATCACAAGGAACTGCACGTGCAGCGCGCGCGAATTATTACGCGCGCGGATGGCGTCTATATTTATGATGCGGACGGGCACAAGATGCTCGACGGCATGTCCGGTCTCTGGTGCGTCAATGCCGGTTATGGCCGTCAGGAGCTTATTGACGCCGCGACGCGACAGATGCAGGAGCTGCCGTACTACAACAGCTTCTTCCAGTGCGCGCATCCGCCGGCCATTGAACTTGCCTCAATCATTCGGGAAGTCAGTCCAGCACAATTCAACAGGGTGTTTTTTGCAGGCTCCGGATCGGAATCGAACGATACGATCGTGCGCATGGTGCGGACCTATTGGGATTTGATGGGGCAGCCGGAGCGCCACACGATCATCAGTCGCAATAATGCCTATCACGGATCAACGGTAGCGGCGGCGAGCCTGAGTGGCATGAAAGCCATGCACAAGCAGAGTGGCTTGCCGATTCCTGGAATCGTGCACGTCGACCAGCCCTACTGGTTTGGCAGCGACCAGTCGCTTACGCCCGACGAGTTTGGCCTTGTCGCGGCTCGATCAATAGAGACCAAAATACTTGAACTCGGGCCCGAAAAGGTGGCCGCATTTATCGGCGAACCCATACAGGGTGCCGGGGGTGTTGTTGTGCCACCCGACAGTTACTGGCCCGAAGTACAGCGCATCTGTGACAAATACGGCATCTTGTTGATTTCGGACGAAGTGATCACGGGTTTCGGCCGCCTCGGAAAGTGGTTCGGGGCCGATCACTTTAAGACACGCCCTGATTTCATGACCTTTGCCAAGGGAGTTTCATCCGGTTATCTGCCCTTAGGCGGAGTCATGGTCAGCGATCGGGTTGCCGATGTGCTTATCGACAAAGGCGGCGAGTTCTATCACGGCTACACCTATTCCGGTCATCCGGTCGCGTGCGCCGTTGCCATCGCGAACATCAAACTGATTCAGCGTGACAAACTGGTTGAGCGCATCCGCGACGATATTGGTCCTTACCTGCAAAAGAAGTGGGCTACTCTAATGGACCATCCGCTCGTGGGTGACACGCGAATGGTGGGACTGATGGGCGCCTTCGAAATCGTAAAAACCAAGGATCCGCTCGAACGTTTCGACGAAAAACAGGGCGTGGGACCAATGTGCAGGGACAATCTGATTGCCAGTGGGCTTTGCCTGCGCGCGGTCGGCGATACGATTATCTGTGCGCCGCCATTTGTCCTCTCGCACAGCGAAGCCGATGAGCTGATCGAGACGACCTGGAAGGCGCTGGATCTGACACAAAAAGCATTGGCGGAGTAATTCCATTGGACAAGCACAACAATGACTATGCGATAAC
The DNA here is from genome assembly GCA_022866645.1 of Woeseiaceae bacterium. Taxonomy (GTDB): domain Bacteria; phylum Pseudomonadota; class Gammaproteobacteria; order Steroidobacterales; family Woeseiaceae; genus UBA1847. The sequence goes on from JALHUQ010000251.1 coordinate 1,932, forward strand.
CCGCAAAAGTCTCCACGGCACGACACCCGAACCGACTTACGGCGGTATCACGTCTTTCATGCGACGCAAGTACTCCAAGGACATGGACGGTGTCGACGTAGCGGTACTCGGTGTGCCGTTCGATACGGCTACAACCAATCGTTCGGGTACCCGATTTGGGCCGCGTGCGATTCGGAACGCATCAACCATCATGGCTTGGGAACGTCCTTATGGCATGGCGTTCGATCCCTTCGATAAATTGGCTGTCGTCGATGCCGGTGATGCACACTTCGATTTTGGTCGCCCCGAGAAAGTTCCGGATGCGATTGAAGAGGCGGCCTACAGTATTATTTCCCAAGGTCCTGCGCTACTGAGTCTGGGTGGCGATCACTTCATCTCATACCCCTTAATCAAGGCACACGTCAGAAAACACGGCGGTCCGCTTTCGATACTGCACTTCGATGCTCACAGCGATACCTGGGCTGATGAGAATGATCGTATCGATCACGGCACCATGTTTTACTGGGCGGCGAAACAGGGCCTCGTTAATCCGGCAAGCTCGGTACAGATAGGGCTGCGCACGCAGAACCCGGACACGATGGGATTCAATGTTATCGACGCGCCCGCCGTTCACTCGCAGAGTATCGACGCAACCGTTGCAGAGGCTCGACGACACCTCGGCGACACGCCAGTCTACGTAACGTTCGATATCGACTGTCTTGATCCCAGTTACGCGCCCGGGACCGGCACGCCGGTCTGTGGTGGGCTGACCAGTCATCAGGCGATATCGATACTGCGCGGCCTGCAGGGCATTAACATTATTGGTATGGATGTCGTTGAAGTTGCGCCGACTTATGACGTCGGCGAAATAACCTCTCTTGCGGCAAGTCACCTGGCCATGGAGATGCTGTATTTGTATGCCAATCGTCCGACTGGCTAGCGATAGTGACTTCGCTCGCAGCGTCAGAGCATGTCTCGTCTTACTATGCGGCGACTGCCAATAACACCACCCGCTATCCGCCATTGCAGGGCGAACACCGCGCCGACGTTGTCATCGTTGGCGGGGGATTCACAGGGGTGTCGGCGATGCTGCATCTGGCGGAGCGAGGCTATGATGTGGCCTTGCTGGAGGCGAATCGCATCGCCTGGGGAGCGTCCGGGCGCAATGGCGGCCAACTGATCGACGGTTTCGTAGACTCCGAAAGAATCGAGAAACGCCTCGGCGCTGATGCCGTAAGAATAACCGACCAGATGGGTATCGACAGTCGACAGATCGTCGTCGATCGCATTTCGAAATACTCCATCGATTGTGACTTGAAATTCGGCTATGTCGAACTGGCCCTGCGCGACTCTGACGTTCGCAATCTCAATAGCTGGCTCGAAGCGAAACAACGAGCGAACTATCCTCACGAAATGAAATTGCTGAATCGCGACGAGATACGGTCCGTTGTCGGTTCGGACAGCTACATTGCCGGTCTGGTCAATATGGGCAATGGCCATCTTCATCCGATCAATCTTTGCACAGGAGAGGCCGCGGCCGCGGTCTCGCTGGGCGCGACCATATTCGAACAGTCGCCCGTGGTGAAGATTCATCACGGTCAGAAACCAAGGGTGGAGACCACGTCAGGGACAGTACATGCGAATAAAGTGTTGCTGGCGGGAAACGCTTATCTCGGCCGAACAGAACCCAAACTATCGAGGAAAGTCATTCCGGCCGGGAGCTACGTTATGGCGACGGAGCCCTTGTCGCCGGAGCTGCAGAGGGAATTGCTGCCGACGGACATGGCTTTCATTGATCTTCGCGCGGCGTTGGATTATTTCCGTTTGTCGGCTGACGGGCGGATGCTCTGGGGTGGCATGTGCAATTACTCGGGTCGTGTGCCGAGAAGTATTGAGGCCTCATTGCGACCCGGCATGCTTAAGGTTTTTCCGCAACTGGACAAGGCGCGGGCTGACTATACCTGGGGCGGCAATATAGCGATCAGTCTTAATCGGATTCCTCAATTTGGCCGTATCGAGGGCAACACCTACTACGTGCAGGGTTATTCCGGTCACGGCCTCGCGCCGACGCACATGGCAGGAAAGGTCCTCGCGGATATTGTTGCCGGCGAATCAGAGCAATTCGAACTACTTTCCAAGGTTCACCATTGGGGTCTGCCGGGTGGCAAATGGTTTGCCAATCCAGCGCTCGCGACAGGGATGATGTACTACCGATTGAAAGAGTTGCTCTAGGCCATCTCAGGGGTATTTCAGGCGGCCGATTTCTGCTTCCAGTCATCCGGCATTTCTCCCGGCAAGAAAACCGCGATGACCATCTCGGCAATGGCTTTCAGAGTCTCCGGTGAGTCGACATCGAGGCCGCTGGATGCTTTCAGTTCATTACCGAGTGCAAGCAATCCGCCCGAAGACAAGCGAATCATGTTGAACAGCAATGCAGGATTGCCCGGCGGTGCAACGCCCAGTTTCTGCAATTCAACCAGCAGGCCAATGGTAGCGTCGAAGAGCGGTTTGAGGTGCCGTTCGATCAACCAATCCAATCGAGGATTGGGGTAACTGGCTTCCTGCACCATTACTTTATGCAGCGCGGGCTGACTCTTGGCGTATCTGACATAGGCGTAAATCATTTCCGACATGCGTGCCTTCGGACACATTTCTTTGTTTTGTTCCAACGACTGAGCGAGGGAGCGTGTGAACGCTTTGAAAATATAATTCGCAGCGGCGCGCCACAGCTGATCCTTGTTCTTGAAATGATAGGTGATCAGGGGATGGTGAACGCCAGCACGCTCGGCTATGTCACGAGTCGATGTCCCCTTGAAGCCGTTCTCGGAAAACGCCTCGACCGCCGCGTCGAGGAGTTTTTGTTGGGTAACAACACTGCGTTGTTGCTGTTTGCGAGCCGGCGGGTCTGATGGTAATACGGTTTCGTCTGACACTTTATTTGTCCGAACTGGAAGAATCCGGCCAACTCTATTCGCATTTGGTCTTTTGGTCCAGATTGGACAAAAGATTACCAGGTAGACAAGAAATCCCGGACCGTTACTCGAGCGCGAACATCATCCGCACACCAGCGCGTTTTTCAACGACGACGCCATTTTCGACTACCGCTTCAAATTCCCATTTCTCGACTGCGCTAATGGCGGCGTTGACGAAGGTATCGTCCGGTTCTGAGCCTCGGACCTCGACGTTGGTAACGGTGCCGTCAATCGTGACCGTAAACACCACATCCACCCAGCCGGAAAGATTACGGCGCTGAGCCGCTCGTGGGTATTTCGGCGCAACGTACTTGGTCCGCTTTAAGGAACTCACAGCGGCCGGTATCTCGACGTCAGATGCTTGCGTTGTCGCTCGAGCGGGTGCCTGAACTGGCGTTTCTGCTGCCTCGCCTTCAGAGTCGGCAGCGGATGTACCGGCATCGACGTCCGCACTTTCTTTTGCCGCTACTTCTCGCGACTGGCCAGTGGCAGGAACTTCGTTCCCGCTGCTTGCCTGTTTGGCCGTCAGCAACGCAGCGGCCGCCAGACGATCTGCGTCTGCTTTACGACTTGCCTCCGCTTGCTTTTCCGCAGCCACTCGTCGCTGTTCTGTTGCGTCGCGGTCAGCCTTAGCACGACGCTGTTGTTGGACAACGGCATCGCGCGCACTGGCAAGTGCCGTCACCGTCGCTGCGACTTCGCTGTTTGCCGAGTCTACCGAGCGCGCGTCAGCCAATACATCTTCCGCCGCATCCAGGTCCCCGTTGTCGATAGCGGTACGTGCCTGGAATGCCAGTTTCGCGGCGATAACGCCGAGGCCCTGACGGGCTGCAGCATTCTCAGCGTCATTGGATAGCACGAGTTCGTAGTAGTAGCGGGCATTGTTGTTGGGTGGGCTTAACAGGGCACCGGCGTCCAGCCTGGCCGCCGCTTTCGCAAGTACGTCGTCTGCCTGTTGCGCGCTGCGTGCAGCGCTTAGCTCAGCGAGAACGGCGTCGATTTCAGCAGTATCGGCAGGTTTCAGATTGCGGGCTGCGCTCACGGCGGTCCCAGCATCTTCAAATCGATCTTCCCGAATTGCGGCACGCGCTTCATCGAGGCGGCCGCGCAGTTGCATCTGTGTCAGTTGTGCATACAAGAAAGGCAGTCGCACGTTCTGCGGATCGACGGCGGCAACGCGCTGCAGCGCTGCATCAGTATCGTCAAGTCGCGATTCCAGCAATGCCGACTCGGCCATCGATAGTGCTTGGCTAATAGCGGCATCCATCTCGACGGCTATAAGAGAATTGCCTGGATCGGCGGCCATCGCTGCTGCCAACAATTCGATCGCATTACTGCCAACCGGATTAAACAATTGTCCGGCGCCACGAGCGAGCCGAGCTTCGTCGAGCAAGGCTTCGACATCGACTCTTTCACTCGTGGGTGGCACGGTGTTGAAATCGACGTCCGCCTCAGCGAATGACGGTGCACGCAGCGCGTCGTCTTGTTGATCATCCAGCTCATTGGAGCCGCTCATGAACCAGTACAGCGCGCTGGCGACAATGACCAGCGCTGCCGCAGCGATGCCCATCAGTTTGGGATTCTGCAAAAGCGAACCGCCAGATCCTGCACTCGCCATCGCCGGGCCGGAACGCGAAACGGGCACCTCCGGAAGAGCTGACGCGTTCTTGTCCGATGAAAATTTCTTGGTGAAAGAACTAATGAGTCCGGTTACGGTATCTGTGAAACTTGAATCATCCTGGCCAAATGCATCGGCGAGCCCATCTACAATCGGGGAGCGATCATCGGCGGCAAACATCGAGCCTAGCGGTGGATCAGAATCATCCCGAGCGGGAGCGGCAACCCGAGCTGTCAGTGGTTTAGGTGCTGGCGCCGCAACCGACTTGGGCGCAGCTTGAGGTACTGGTTTCGGCGCAGCCGGAGTCGCTTGAATCGTGGGCTTCAGAATGGCCGGCGCGGTCTTCGGCGCCACTACTGGCGCAGGCTTCGGTACCGGTTTCGCAGCGGCTGCCGGAGTGGCGGTCGCAGGAATTCCGTTGGTCTTAAACGCGGTGTCAGGAGCTTCAAGGTGATGCTTAACGGATGCCTCGACAGCGAGTCGAGCGCGGCCCGGTGATACCGGCTTCAACAGGAATCGGTAGACCTTGCCTCGATTAATGAGGTCCATGAGCATTTCGCCGTCATCCCGACGTCCTGCGACTATGGAAACCAGTCTGGCGGAATTCTTACGCAGGTGTTGCGTAAGCTGTTCGATTTTTTCGCCAACCATTGCCGCATCGACGACTGCAACACCGATCTTGTGCTTACCGATCGCCTCGTTCGCTTGTCCCAGAGTATTGGCGTAATACACCTTGTGCATTCCGCGGGAGGAGTCTTTGATCGTCTGCAGGAATTCCTGATCTTTGGTTAATACAAGAATGTCGACGGAGCGCGAGCCTACGTTTACTGAGGCTGCGACTTTCTTTGGATCAAGCACGGGCATGCGACCCGTGCCATCGCTGATAATTGTCGAACCATTTTCCGACGTCTCCATAATGATGTGTTCGGCGGGCTGGTCCATGTCTGCTGTTGTATCGTTCGCCGAGTGGGCGAGCGCCATTAGACGCATTTGGCGAGTCGCCTTGTCGACCACCTGCAACAGGCCGTCACTCGTGACCTGACCACTAACGACCTGGAAAACTTCTTCGTCGCTAACTAACGCTTCGATATCTGTCGTAGAGTTTCCGGCGAGCAGGATACCGATGGTGTCCGGCGAACGCTTCTTCGCTTCGCGAAGTGCGTCCAGTCCGCTCATGCCCGGAAGATCGTGGGCCGTGATGATGACATTAATAGGGGTTTCGACGAGAGTATTGAGGGCTTCGCTTCCGCTGGTTGCACAATGCACCGTATAGCGCTCGCCGAACCCCGAACTGAGCTTGTCCAGGGTACTTTGCTCGCTATGCAGCAGTAATATTTGTGTCTTGAATTCGTCCAACGGCACTTCGCTTCCTCCAAAGATTTATGTTGAATCGCTCGTGCGGTCCATGCGTCATCTAGAGTATAGCCTTGGGTTTCAGCGAGATTGTCGTCCCGATGCGACAGAATGTTGAATCTGTGACGCGGCGCACAGTGGTAGTGCAGGGCGCGTCACGTTTGCTCAGCAAGGGTCATAATGAAACGCGGCGAGCCGCGTGGGCATTGGCTTTGTGGCTCGCGAATGCGTGCTCCGCGAACCCGGAATCAGCCCTTAAATGCCGCGATTACCGACCTCGGTTTTCAATGCCGCGATGGCGTCATCGAGAGACATAACTTCCTGCTGCTTGGATCCCAGACGGCGAATGGCGACCGAGCGGTTTTCAAGTTCTCGCTGCCCAACTGCGAACTGCAATGGAATCTTTGCGACGCTGTGCTCGCGGACCTTGTAGGAGATTTTCTCGTTACGAAGATCGGTCTCTGCACGCAATCCATTGCTGCGCAGTATGGCCGCAACTTCCTTTGCATATTCGTCGGCATCTGAGGTGATGGTCAGGACTTTGACCTGCACCGGTGCCAGCCACAAAGGCAGACTTCCGGCGTGGTGCTCGAGCAAAATTGCCATGAATCGCTCGAGCGATCCGAAGATGGCCCGATGCAACATGACGGGCAGGTGTTTGTCGCCGTCTTCGCCGATGTAGGTCGCACCCAAACGTCCGGGCATATTCAGGTCCACTTGCAGAGTACCGCATTGCCAATCACGTCCAATCGCATCACGCAGCACAAACTCGAGCTTGGGTCCGTAGAAGGCACCTTCACCAGGGTGGTGAGTGTATTCGAGCCCCGCGACTTCAAGCGCTTTGACCAGAGCAGCTTCCGCCTGGTCCCAAACCGCATCCTCTCCGACGCGGACTGCTGGTCGGTCCGCGAATTTGATGCGTACATCTTCGAAGCCGAAATTTCGATAAATACCAAGTATCAGGTCGCAAACGGCAATCGACTCATCCGTGATTTGCTCGGGCGTGCAAAAAATGTGTGCATCGTCCTGAGTGAACGCACGCACTCGCATCATGCCGTGCAAAGCACCGGAAGGTTCGTAGCGATGGCATTTGCCGAATTCGGCAAGTCTAACCGGCAAATCCCGGTAACTGGTGATGCCTTGCTTGAAGACCTGCACATGGCCCGGGCAGTTCATGGGTTTGATTGCGAAAACGCGACCATCCACGGTTTCCGTCGTAAACATGTTGTTGGCGAAGGATTCCCAATGGCCAGACGCTTCCCACAGCGATCGTGCTACGACTTCCGGCGTATTGATTTCCTGGTAACCCGCCGCGTTTTGCTCGTTCCGCATGTACCCGATCAGATTCTGGAATAACTGCCAGCCTTTCGGATGCCAGAATACGGCCCCCGGTGCCTCTTCCTGAAAGTGAAACAAATCCAGAACCCGACCGAGACGCCGATGGTCACGCTTCTCGGCCTCTTCGAGCATGAGCAGATAGCTTCGCAATTCTTTTTCGCTGGACCAGGCAGTGCCATAGATGCGCTGCAACATTTCGTTGTTGGAATCGCCGCGCCAGTACGCGCCCGAAACGCGTGTCAATTTGAACGCCTTGCCAAGACTTCCTGTCGACGGAAGGTGAGGGCCGCGACAAAGATCGACGAAGTCTCCCTGACGGTACAGTGTGAGATCTTCTTCTGACGGAATACTTTCGATTATTTCTGCTTTGTAAGTTTCGCCGATGCCGCGAAAGAACTCGGCAGCCTTGTCTCGTTCCCAGACCTCTCGCACGATGGGCTCGTCGCGGTCGACGATCTCCTTCATGCGTGTCTCGATGGTCTCGAGGTCTGTGTCGGTGAAGGCCTCTTTTCGGGCGAAGTCGTAATAGAAGCCATTCTCAATGGCTGGCCCGATGGTTACCTGGGTCTCTGGCCACAACTCTTTGACGGCCTCGGCCAGCACGTGCGCGGCGTCGTGGCGCAAGAGCTCCAGCCCTGCCGCCGAGTCGCGAGTCAGAATTTCCAGCTTCGAATCATCCTCAATCGGGCGAGTCAGGTCCCAGAGTTGACCGTCTACACGGACAGCCACAGCTGCCTTGGCAAGGCCCGCACCGATGCTTGCGGCGACGTCTTTTCCACTGACACTCGTATCGAACTGACGCTGGGAACCGTCAGGTAATGTGATTTTCGGCATAATTTAGACTACAAAAGGCGATTGCTACGGGACGGCGCGATATTGTACGCGAATTGCTCCCTGGATAAACAAGTTCGAGTACAATAGCGCCCCTTCGAAAGTTACCCAGATCAAAACCATGAGCGAGACCGAATCGCGGGATTTTATCCGCCAGATCATTCAAGACGATCTTGAGTCTGGAAAGCACGATCAAATCGTGACTCGATTTCCACCTGAGCCGAACGGATACCTGCATATCGGGCATGTCATGTCGATTTGCCTGAATTTCGGCGTCACCAACGAGACAGCCGGACGAACCTACCTTCGATTGGACGACACCAATCCGGGCAAGGAGAGTAAAGAGTATGTCGACGCCATCGAGCGTGACGTTCGCTGGCTGGGCTTCGATTGGGAAGATCGCCTCACTCATGCGTCGGATTACTTCGAGAAAATCTATGCTGCCGCTGTCAGCCTGGTCGAGATGGGTTCAGCCTATGTGGACAGTTTGAGCGCTGATGAGATTCGCGAATATCGCGGGACCCTGACATCGGCAGGCAGAAACAGCCCGCACCGTGATCGCAGTGTTGAAGAAAATCTGCACCTGCTTGCACGTATGCGAGCTGGAGAATTTCCCGATGGCGAATTGGTATTGCGCGCCAAAATCGACATGGGTTCGCCGAACATGAATCTCCGCGATCCGGCGCTCTATCGAATCAGACACATCGCGCACCAGCGTACCGGGGATGACTGGAGCATTTACCCAATGTACGACTTCGCGCATACCTTGTCGGATGCGTTCGAAGGAATTACTCACTCCTTGTGCACGCTCGAATTTGAAGATCACCGCCCATTGTATGACTGGTTTCTCGATCAGCTGAAACCGGCACACCGTCCACGGCAGATCGAATTTTCGCGATTGAATCTCGCCTATGCCATTACCAGCAAGCGCAAACTGAATGCCTTGGTTGAGGAAGGCATTGTCGAAGGCTGGAACGATCCGCGCATGCCGACGATCGCCGGCATGCGTCGACGCGGTTATCCTGCCGCGGCGCTGCGGGAATTCGTCAAGCGCGGAGGTGTAACGAAGAAGGACAAACTGATCGAGATGGGCGTGCTTGAAAATTGCGTGCGCGACATACTCGGCGAAAACGCAGAACGCCGCATGGCGGTGCTAAAACCCTTGAAAGTCGTTTTGACGAACTACCCGGAAGGCAAAGTTGAAATGATGGAGGCCGCGAATCATCCCGGCCGTCCGGAACTCGGCACCCGTGAGGTGCCATTCTCACGTGAGTTGTGGATAGAGCAGGAAGACTTCATGGAAGACGCGCCACGAAAATTTTTCCGCCTGAAGCCCGGTGGCGAAGTTCGCCTGCGCTTCGGTTACATCATCCAGTGCGACGAAATTATCAAGAATGACGCCGGCGAGGTCATAGAGTTGCGCTGCAGTTACGACCCTGACACCCGTAGCGGCACCGGGACCAGCGACCGCAAGGTCAAAGGCACGATTCACTGGGTGTCCCGTGAACATGCCCTGGCTGCAAAAGTACGACTCTATGACCGTTTGTTTAATGTGGCGAATCCGAATTCGGCCGACGATTTTCACGCCGCGTTGAATGCAGACTCATTACAGTCAGTCGATGCAAAGCTGGAACCGTCGCTTGCTGCACTTGAATCGGGTACGCCGGTACAGTTCGAAAGACTGGGCTATTTTTGCGCTGACAGCGAAGAGAATTCCGCCGATGCTCATGTCTTCAATCGCATTGTGACGTTACGAGATTCCTGGGCGAAGCAGGAAGAGTTGGCTATGAAGGACCAAGGCCAGGTGTAGTCGCGCGTTGTGATCGAATTGTCTCTGTCCGATCGCTCAAATGTCTGAGGTAGTTCGCCGTTTACCTTCATCAAGGGAATAAAGCGGACCGCAGGGAGCCATCCCTTGATGAAGGTAAACGGCGAGGTGCCTCAGGGCCTGTATGCGTCGTTCCGGTTGGCTTCAGTGTTCGTTTCGCCTAGCCCAATCGGACAGCGTCTGTGCGAGCACAGTGAACCGCCTCGACCGGGTCAGGTTTTGTAGCCGTCCATCATCACTAGTGGCGCGCCGCGTTCCGAGCCGATGCCTTCGGCAGCACTCCCTTCGGATTTGGCGATTTCGATTACGCCGAAAGAATTAATAAGGGCTAGCAGATCGCCTGGCTTCGCTCTTCCATAGGTCGTCAACGTCGGAATTTGGTGCCCGGCAATATGCGCGACTGGCTCGCGAAAATCCTTGATTAATGCCTGGTCGATATTGCTGATCAAATTGCCGAATGCGTCGATCGTGATGATCGTGCCGCTGACCTTGCCGGGGCTAACGTCCGGATCATCGAGCCAACCAGGGGTCCATTCGCTAACCGAATTTCCGATCGCCGTTAGGGCGAGCCGACCTGCCGCAAGCTCGGCCGCAACCGGTGCAAAAATGTCGCGCCCGTGAAACGTGTCACTCGGCCTGGCGAGGTTTAGTGACTTCAGGCGCTCAATATCGAGCTGCCAGATCCTCGGGTTATCGGCATGATCCAATAGCGGCGCGAGCAAGCCGTTGTCAGGCGCCATGAAGACATGACCGTCATATTCGACCACCAGAATCTCGCGCTCCGTGCCGACACCGGGATCGACGATCGCGATGTGTATGCTGCCCCGAGGAAAATACGAGTACGCCCGACTGATCCAGAAGCCGGCCTCAGGCGGCCATTGCGGCGGAATGTCGTGGGCCAGATCGATCACCTTGGCATTCGGGTTCCGAGTGAGTATCACGCCGTGCATGACGGCGGCAAAAGGACCTTTATGACCGAAGTCGGTCGTTAAAGTAATGACACCTGACCAGTGCATAGTTTCTAAACCTCCGCCGGGTGGCGTTGTCCGTAGGCGCGTTTCGCCCAATAGATGAAGATCGTATCGATCAGCGCGAGGCCAATCTTAAAAACGTACTTGGCTCCGCCGAGAGCGATTGCCGTCTTGAGGTCTACAATGCCCCACCAGGCGACCAGCGAGTAGATGACGGTATCAAGCGCTTGCGAACTCATTGTTGATCCGTTGTTTCTTAGCCAGAGCCAACGCTCTCCCGTCATTTCCTTGATTTTGTGAAAAGCCCAGACATCGAAAGTTTGGCTCACGTAGTACGCGAGCAGAGAGCCAAAAACAAAGCGCGGCGTGAAGCTTACGATAGTGGCAAATGCCTCGTGAATGCTCGCCGAGTATGCGGCGGTTTCAGGTCTGTCGCTGGGCAAATAGAGCAGCGCCAAACTCAGCATGACCAAAACGATCACGCTCACCGCAAATCCCATGCGCACCGCCTTGTTGGCCTCAGCTTTGCCGTAGTTTTCGCTGAGCACGTCGGTCGCGAAGAAGATGCTGGAGTAAAAAATGACTCCAAGGCTGGTCTGCAGGCCGAAGATGATGGTGAGTTTCGGGCCTTGCAGGTTAGCGAGGATGATTGCGGTCGCGATCGCAACCTGCAGACCGGCTTTGCCGAAAAATCGATACAGCAAGACCGTTCCGCCGAGATCAATGAACACCGTCGTCAACCAGAGTGCTTCCTGGTTACCGGCGAAGAAACGGACTACGACGTCCGGGATCATGACGCCGTTGTGGCAGCCAATCGGTCAAGATGCCAATCAGCATTGCCGAACATCAGGTTTATGGCGGTCAGGCGTTTGAAGTAGTGCGCGACATCCAGCTCCCAGGTAACACCCATGCCGCCGTGTATCTGCACAGCTTCTTCACCCACCCGGGTGCCGGCGGTGCCAATCTGATATTTCAATGCATGTAACGCTGACTCGGATTCATCGTTGCCATCTGCGATAGCCATTGCGGCCCACATCATCAACGAACGGCTTTGTTCGCAGGCCGTATACATTTCAACCATACGATGTTGCAGTGCCTGGAAACTGCTGATCGGAACACCAAACTGCACGCGCGACTTGCTGTATTCAATGGTCTTTTCCGTCAGTACGCTCATGATGCCGATGGCTTCAGCCGAGACCGCAAGAGTTGCATCGGAGATTGCAGCCTGCAGCGACTGGTATCCTTTGTTGACCTCGCCGATGACCTTGTCTGACGACAGAGTTACATCCGAAAAATCGATTTCTGCGGCGCGTTGTCCATCGATGGTCTGGTAGTCTCGGAATGATACGCCTGCCAGCTCGCTGCCGATTCCGAACAGGGTTATTCCCTCATAGTCGCTCTGACCACCGGCAGTTCGGGCCGGGACGATTAACAAGTCTGCATTGCCGCCATTCAAGACGTATCCCTTGCGGCCATTGATTGACCACCTGTCACCGTCCTGCGCGGCGGTCGTCGCAATATTGCTGATGTCGTATCGAGCTTGCGGCTCGACGAACGCAAGCGTGGCTTGCAGTTCGCCAGCGATTATTGGACTTAGCCACTCTGATTTCTGCGTCTCATTGGCGGCGCGCCTGAGGACTCCGCCCGCCAGAACAATGTTCGCGAGATACGGTTCAACAATCAGGCCGCGCCCAAAACGCTCCATTACAACCGTCATTTCAACGGGCCCGCCATCGAACCCACCGTCTTCTTCCCTGAAGGGAACGGCTGTCCAGCCAAGTTCGGAAAAGGTCTGCCAAACGTCCTGGCTATAGCCCGTCTTACTTTCCGAATATTTCTGGCGCGCTTTGAAGTCGTAGTCGTTGGCTATGAATTTTTCGATACTGTCGGCCAGCATCGATTGCACATCATTCAGTGAGAAGTCCATTTCGTATCGTCCTAAAGCCCGAGCACGTGCTTGGCAATGATGTTTTTTTGAATCTCGTTGGAGCCACCGAAAATCGAAACCTTGCGGTCGTTGAAGTAGGTCAGTGACGCATTTGTTTCCGTGCCTTCACCTATACGCTTATCTTCCGGGAAGTCCGCAACGTATTGGTCCCGAACATAAGGCAACGCGTAGTAAGCGGAAGCTTCGAGGCGCAGCGAGTCAATGGCCTGCCGAAGTTCGGTGCCGGCAATTTTCAATATTGAAGACTCAGGTCCCGGCGCTTTTCCGGACGCGACTGAAGCAAGCGTGCGTAGCTCGGTATATTCAAGTGCCTTCAATTCAACTTCCGCGGCGGCGATTTTTCGCATGAAGATACGGTCTGCCGAAAGCGGCGTAGCTCCTCGTATTGATAGGGCAGTCCGAGCCTTCAATCGGGACAAGCGATACTTCGAATCGGCAACGCCCGCAATGCCGGTGCGTTCGTGCTGCAGCAAAACTTTGCCGTAGGTCCAGCCTTTGCCTTCTTCACCCACGAGATTTTCGAGCGGGACTTTCACGTTGTCGAAATGCACTTCGTTGACTTCATGTTCACCGTCGAGCAGCACAATCGGCTTGACGCTGACGCCTGGCTGATTCATGTCGATCAGTAGGAAACTGATGCCCTCCTGACGCCGTGCAACATCGGAGCTCGTTCGAACGAGACAGAATATCCAGTCCGCATATTGACCCAGTGTCGTCCAGCTTTTGGTGCCGTTGACCACGTAGTGATCCCCATTGCGGTCAGCCCGGGTCTTGAGCGACGCAAGGTCTGAACCGGCGCCTGGTTCAGAATAGCCCTGACACCACCAGGTATTGAATTGCAGTATGTCGGGGAGGAAGCGCTGTTTCTGCTCCTCCGAGCCGAAGGTATAGATGATGGGCCCGACCATGGACACGCCAAACGACAGGAACGGCGGTGCGCTGACGCGCGCCTGCTCGTCGGCGAACAGGTACTTTTGTACCGGGCTCCAGCCGGTACCACCCAATTCCTGCGGCCAGTTCGGCGCCGCCCAACCCTTCTCAAACATCTTCTTATGCCAACGAACGACGTCGTCTCGAGTCAACGGCACGGCGTTCGTTTGTTTTTCCAGAATGTCCCCGGGAAATTCATTTTCAAAAAAATGCCGGACCTCTGTGCGAAACGCGAGTTCGTCGGCGGTAAACGTGGCATTCATTAAACGACAGCCTGAACGATTAATGGCCTGCCAGCTTAGCAAAACACAGGAATAGAGTCTGTTTCTATATGTAACCAGCGGCACTTAATGCACAATACCCCGATGACGATGCGCTCCAGCCCAGATGAAAACCCGTCGCCGCAACCCACGCCCCTCGCTGACGCGTTGCATCGGCCTATGCACGATCTGCGTATTTCATTGCTGGATCAATGCAATTTTCGATGTCCGTATTGCATGCCGGAAGCCGAATTTCATTCTGAGTACGAATTCCTGAAGCGACAACAGCGACTGACGTACGACGAGATTGTCAGGGTAGCCAGGGCGGCGAGCAGGTTGGGTGTCAGCAAGATCCGCTTGACGGGCGGTGAGCCTTTACTCGACAAAAACGTTTGTGACCTGATCGAGCGCATCGCCGTTTTGCCTGGTGTCGAGGATCTGGCGCTGACAACGAACGGCGCGTTATTGGCACCGATCGCGGAAAAACTTGCCCTGGCGGGCCTGCAGCGCGTGACGATAAGTCTCGACAGTCTGGACAAAGAAATATTTCGCATTATGAGCGGCGGGCGAGGGGATCTTGATGCAGTTCTCGCCGGCATCAAGGCGGCCGATGCGGCGGGCCTGGGTCCGATCAAAATCAACGTTGTCGTGCAAAAGAGTGTTAACGATGATGGAGTTCTTGACTTGCTGGAGCATTTTCGTGGCACCGGCATTATCGTCAGACTGATCGAATTCATGGACGTAGGAAATCGTAATGGCTGGCGCCTGAACCAGGTCGTGCCGTCGCGAGAGTTGTTGGCGCGAATTCAGAAGCGATGGCCAATGCGAGCGATAGGGAAAAACTACCCGGGAGAGGTCGCGCGTCGTTATGAGTATGTCGATGGTGCCGGCGAAATGGGATTCATCTCCTCAGTCACTGCGCCGTTTTGTGGTGACTGCAGTCGTGCGCGTTTGTCCGCGGACGGTAAGCTATACACTTGCCTTTTCGCGAATCAGGGTACGGATCTCAGGGAATCGCTCAGGAACGGTGCGGATGACGACGAGCTGCAGCAAATTTTGACCAGCATCTGGCTGCAGCGAGCGGATCGTTATAGCGAACTACGGCGTCCCGAAATCGCTGAGCATCATGTATTGCAGAAAGTTGAAATGTACAGAATAGGTGGGTGACGTGGGAAAGCTCAGTCATGTAGATAGTGCGAATAGACCAACGATGGTTGATGTCAGTAACAAGATCGTAAGCGAGCGCGAGGCGCATGCGCGATCCATAGTTATTTTGCCGGCAGAGGTATTGTCGCAGCTTGGCGATGACGAAATAGTCACGAAAAAGGGACCGGTATTTGCGACCGCGATTATCGCCGGTGTGATGGCGGCGAAGAAAACCCACGAGTTGATTCCGTTTTGTCATCCGCTGGGTCTCGATAGTTGCAAGGTTTCCATTGCGGTTGAGGGAAATCATGCAGTCATCGATTGCCGTTGCAAAGTGACCCACAAGACCGGCGTTGAAATGGAAGCACTGACTGGTGCAAGTATTGCCGCGCTGACGGTATACGACATGCTTAAGGCACTGTCGCACGACATCGTCATTAGCGAAACGAAACTCATGTCGAAGACCGGCGGCAAGCGGGATTTCAAGCGTGACCGATAGACCCATCTACGGGCTGGTCCTGGCCGGTGGCAAGAGCAGCCGCATGGGTCACGACAAAGCTTTGCTTGATCACCTTGGCCAATCGCAGCTCGCTTACAGCGTCGATCTGTTGAGCGCTTGTGTCGACAAGGTGTTTGTCTCGACGCGCCCGGACCAGACGGAAGAAGGGGAACGAAGTCAGTACCCACAGATCGTAGACCGATACGAGAACCTGGGGCCTGTCGCGGGCATACTTTCAGCGCTACTGGAACACCCTGACGTTGACTGGCTGGTCGTTGCCTGTGATTTGCCGAATATTGATGAAGCCACGATTTTGCACCTTCTGGAGCAGCGCGACGACGAGCATCCTTTCATTGCCTATACCAGCAGTTTCGATGGTCTTCCGGAGCCGCTTTGCGCCGTTTACCGCGCCGGCTGCACGGAAATCATTCAAGGTTTTGTCGATGATGGCGTGAATTGCCCGAGAAAAATACTGATCCGCTCGGCGACGCGTCTACTGGATCAGCCTGATCCACGGGCGCTCGATAACGTCAATACGCCCGACGATTTGCAGGGCAGCGTTCTGCGAGTGACCGGATGAAGACGATCACAGTTCGATATTTCGCGGTATTTCGCGAGCGCGCCGGCACAGGCGAAGAGACGCTGCAGCTTGATGCGGCGACCGCGTTGGATGTATTCGAATTGACGTACGCACGCCACGGCTCGAACGAGCCA
>JALHUQ010000252.1 GCA_022866645.1 Woeseiaceae bacterium
GATGTTTACATAACGGCCTATCCGGGCCTGTGCGGCAGTGCACATTACTTGCAAATTCAAGGGTTCTGCGACATAAACGTCCTCAAATAAAAAGAACGGGGATATTGCAATGAGCGCTCAGGATACCGCTTCGACCAAGTGGTGGTTTCTTGCCGTTGCGAGTATTGGCTTGTTCAGCAACTACTATGTGTATGACGCTATTGGCCCACTCGCGGACATGCTCAACCGCCAGCTGGGATTCAGTGACCTGCAGGTTGGCACGCTGAATGCCATTTACAGCGCGCCAAATATCTTCCTGGTTCTCGCCGGCGGCGTACTGGTTGATCGTTACGGCGCTGGGCGTGTTGCGTTCTGGACGGCATCGATCTCCTTCTTCGGCGCCGTTATCAGTGCAAGTTTTGGCGAGTTCATGCCTATGGCGATTGGGCGACTATTCTTTGGCATCGGTTCGGAGACGCTTATCGTAGCGCTGAGCGTCATGATCGCGATGCGCTTTGGCGGCCATGTCGTCGCCTTTGCGATGGCGCTGAACCTCAGCATCGGACGCCTGGGTTCGTACGCGGCCGACCTGTCGCCGATATGGGCCAGTGCGGCCTACGATCTTGGCTGGCAAGGACCACTGGTGGTTGCCGCCGCTTTTGCTGGCGTTGCCATGCTGGCCGCCGCTGTTTGTTGGTGGTTCGATGTCTACAGACCCGCCCACAACATACTGGTCGATGAATTATCCAGAGAAAAAGAACAGCCGTTTCGTTGGCGAGACCTGATCGAATTCGATCGTTCGTTTTGGTATGTCGCAGCGCTCTGCGTGCTTTTCTATTCGGTTGTTTTTCCTTTTCGCAGCACCTTCGCCGTCAAATTCTTTCAGCACGCGCAAGGCCAGTCGCTGGAGGCGGCATCGATCGCAAACAGTTACGTCTTTGTGGCGGCGATCATACTGACACCCATCATCGGCTGGCTGGCTGATCGCTTCGGCCATCGCAGCCTCATGATGATGGTCGGTTCCTTATTGTTGCCGCTGTCGTTCGTTGGCTTGATTGCCGGTGAAGGAGGCGCGTGGTTTACGACGGGTCTTCTTGGCGTCAGCTTTTCGTCGGTTCCTGCAATTATGTGGCCGGCTCTCGTAAAGCTCGTCAAGCCGCGTCTGCTCGGTACTGCGTACGGACTTCTTTTCATGGTGCAGGCAATAGGGCTGGTCGCCGCCAATGTTATCGCGGGCGCTCTTAACGATTCCTTTGGCGCGAGCGCAGAGTATCCCCTTGGCTACACACCCATGCTGATCTTCTTCGCCGCGTTGGCATGCAGCGCTTTCGTATTCGCCTGGTTGCTGTGGCGCAGAGAAATCGGGCCGCATGGCCACGGCATGGAAATCCCGGGCTAGACCGAGAAGCAGGTATCCCTACCACCAGGTTGCGTAAAGCCCTACCAGCATCAACACAACGACCAACGCAGCCACGTTGAAGCCGGTTGTCGTCGAGGTATCGACGTCTGCATAGTCAATCGCATCCGGATGAGCCTCAGCACCCTGGATTGCCGATACAGCGATTCCGACGGCGACACTCAGCAGGAATACGAGCCCGACGCGATCAATGAACGGCAGCGCGGGCCAGCCGAGTTTGAACGCGACCGAAAATATCGCCGATCCAATGGCCGTTGCGAGAGCAGCATTTGCCGTCGTCTTTTTCCAGAAAAACCCGAGCAGGAACAACGCACAAACACCCGGCGTAAAGAGCCCGGTGAATTCCTGTATGTACTGGAACGCTTGTTTGAAATTTCCCAGCAGAGGCTTGGCGAGTATCAACGCAATTATCATTGCGGAAAGACTGACCGCCCGACCAACAGTCACCAGCTGTTTCTCCGATTTTTCGCCGCCGGCAAAATGGCGGTACAAGTCCATCGTGAAAATAGTCGATATCGAATTCATCATCGACGCGAGTGAGGAGACGATCGCTGCGATCAGCGCGGCGAATACCAGGCCCAGTATGCCAGCGGGCAACAGGTTCATTACCGTCGGGTAAGCCTTGTCCGAAGGACTCAGGTCCGGTGCCAAAATGACAGCAGCAACGCCGGGCAATACGATGATGAGCGGCATTGTCATCTTCAGAAAAGCAGCAAACATGATTCCTTTCTGCGCTTCCCGCGTGCTCTTGGCGGCCAGCGCTCGCTGAATAATGTATTGGTTAAAACCCCAATACGACAGGTTCATGATCCACATGCCACCGACGAGAACCGAAATCCCGGGCAGGTCCGCGTAGTGCGGTGAATCCTTGGTGAATATCAGGTCGAAGTGGCCGGGTACTTTTTCCAACAAGAGGCTAAAGCCTGCAAGCACTCCTTGCCCGCCAGACACCTCATTGAGTGATATTACGGCGATGAGTATTCCGCCGAGCACCAGTAACGTGACTTGAATGATGTCTGTGAGCGCGACGGCCTTGAGGCCACCGTAGATAGAGTAGGCGACGGCGAAGCCAGCGAGCCCGACCATGCCCCAGGTAATATCGATGCCCGTTACCGTGTTAACGGCCAATGCGCCGAGCCAAAGTATCGAGGTCAGATTGACGAACACGTAAATGCCCAGCCAGAACGTGGCCATGACGTTGCGGACGCGATGATCGAAGCGCTGTTCCAGAAACTGCGGCATCGTGTAGATCTTGTGCTTCAGGAATACCGGCAACAGCCACTTGCCAACAATGACGAGCGTAATGGCAGCCATCCATTCATAGGCACCGATCGCGATGCCCATCACATAGGCCGATCCGGACATGCCGATAATCTGCTCGGCCGAAATATTGGCCGCGATCAGCGACGCGCCGATTGCCCACCACGGCAGGTTGCGCCCAGCGAGAAAGTAGTCGCTCGAATCTTTTTCGTGTCCGGCTTTCTCGCGTGATACCCACTGCGCAAGTACAAAAAGTACCACTACGTAGATGGCAACGACGGTGAGATCCAATGTCTGCAAGTTCATGGGCGCTTCCCCTGATTTGTTGAAGTCGCTGCCACTGATATACCCCAGATCTTGGTCGTCGTCGATAGCTAAGCGGCGCAGCGCTTCCAGGATCAGTGGATCAGCGTTTGTATGGCGTGCGCTGGAATAGTCAGTATCGCCTGGTGCGACCCTACGATGAGGTTGTAATGGATATCCTCATCCGTTTTGTTCATCACAATAGTGGCAAGGGTGTCATCATCGTTGACGAACGAAGTGGCAAGTAAGGTGCTGCGACTAGTCGTCGTGCTGACACGTTGTGCGCCGGGGCGGATGAATTTCGAGAAGTGGCCGATGTAATAGTAGCTCGGCGTGTAGATCAGCTCGCCGCTTTGAGTGTCTCCGTGAATCGGCGCGAAACAAAAGTTTCCCACGTGATTCGGACCGCCGGTTTCATCCAGTAGAATATTCCAGTCGGTCCAGCCCACCGTTCCAGCGTTGAAATCATTAATCATGGCACTGCCGTATCGTTCCGCATTCGGCCAGTACTGGTAGCGATCGGCAGAGAAACTCTCGTTGGTTCCCTCTGTGAACAACAACTTCTTGCCAGGGTAGGACTCAACAACGTTGCGCAGGTTATCGTACTTCGGGTCACCACCAGCCCAGGTTTCGTACCAGTGAAAACCAATACCCCAGGCATATTTGGCAGCTTCCTGGTCTCCGAATATCACATTTGCCCGATGGCTAATCAGATCCCGATTGTGGTCCCAGACGACGATGTTTTTGTCACCAAGGCCTTCTTTTTCCATGACGGGTCCGAGATGGTCCCGCAAAAAGTCGCGTTCTTCCTCGGCGCTGTAAATAGCGGATTCCCAAATTTGCGTGGCCATGGGCTCATTTTGAATGGTTATTCCCCAGATGGGGATTCCTTCCTCTTCGTAAGCCTTTATGAACCTGGTGTAGTAATGCGCCCAGGAGTCGCGAAATTCCGGCAACAGTTTGCCGCCATGAAGCATATCGTTGCTGTCCTTCATGAAGGCGGGCGGGCTCCACGGACTTGCGTATAAAAGCAATTCTCCGCCGGCTTCCTTGATCGCTTTCTTAATCAGTGGAATACGATACTCGCGGTCATGATCAATACTGAAAGTTTTTAGTTGACTATCTCCTTCTTCAATATAGGTGTAGCTGCCGCTTGAGAAATCCGAGCTGTGAATCGTGGTGCGAGCCAGTGTGTAGCCGATGCCTTTTTCCGTGTCGTAATATGCCTGCAGTAACTCGGATTGCTTTTTTCTCGGTAGTTTCGCGAATACCTCCGCACTCGCGTCGGTGATTGCACCGCCGATACCGAGAAAATACTGAAATCGTTTCATCGGATTAACAAAAATGGATATTTCTGCCTCGAGAGCCTGTGTTCCTGACGAGAATTCGAAATCCTCAAGTTGTGCGAGTCGTTGGTTCGTGTCCATTGCGCTTTGATAAACACTGATGTTTCCGTCGCTCGCAGACGCGTCGAGGCACGCGGCCAGAATGGCGGTTGCGATGACGATCCTTTCAATTGGTCCGGTCATTTCTCTTCCTCAAGTATCGCCTGGATGTCTTCTGGCCATCGTAAACGATCCGCGCTCGTTGCGGCACCAAAACGTCGTCGACAGGCAAGCGGACCGTAGTTTCACATTCGGGCACCCCGACCGGGGCTTTTTTCAGTAAGATGCAGTTCCGATCGGTGCGAGATAAAGCTATGAAGCTGCGCAACAAGATCACAGCGGGATTCGCGATATTCCTGGCTGTCGTGACGGCTGTGCTCGGCGTTA
>JALHUQ010000253.1 GCA_022866645.1 Woeseiaceae bacterium
GTCCTTCTATGTCGAGCATCACGGGTCCCAAAGACATCCGTTGCGCCTCACGTCTGCTGGTTATTTTCGTCGGAATACGGCGATCGATTCTACATGGGCTGTGTGCGGGAACATATCGATGATTCCCGCTGTTTCAAGACGATAGCCGTGCTCATGAACCAGAACACCGGCATCACGTGCCAGCGTGCCGGGATGACACGAGACATAGACAATGCGCTCAGGGTTAAGCAGGTTCATACGCTCCACAATTTCTGCTGCGCCACTGCGTGCGGGGTCAAGCAGCACTCGGTCCCATCCGGCTTTGACCCACGACTCGCTGCCATCGATCTTGCTGAGGTCGGCGACACGGAACTCGACGTTTCCCAGACCATTTTTCTTGGCGTTTTCCGCCGCCCTCAAGACCAGATTTTTCTCGCCTTCAATGCCGAGGACCGTTCCGGACCGCCGCGCCAGTGGCAGAGAGAAATTGCCTATGCCGCAAAAAAGATCCAACACCCGGTCTGCCGGGCCAGGACGCAGTTGTTCAATCGCGAAATGTACCATGTGTTGATTGATGTCACTGTTGACCTGCACGAAATCGATGGGCTCGAATTCGATCTTCATGTCGAATTCAGGAAGCGTGTAGTACAAGGGCCCATCGACACTGGCAGGTTGAATCAACTGCAAAGTATCGAGGCCGCCAGGCTGCAAATAAATTCGGCAATCATTAATCACGCCAAACTCCAGCAGCAGATCCCTGTCCGCGTCGCTGGGTGCATCCAGCACGCGGAATACCAGCGCCGTCGCATTCTCCGCAACAGCGACTTCAATTTGCGGCAATCGCGCCCGGATCGACAATTTCGCGATCAGATCACTTAACGGGTCTATCCAGTCACCCAGTGGCTCCGCAAGAACTTCGCAACGATGCATGTCCGTAATATAAGGGGCATGGCGCTCGCGAAAACCAACCAATACCCGGCCTTTTCCCGGCACATCTTTGACTGCCAAACGGGCTCGCCGGCGATACGCCCATACCGGCCCTGTCATCGGCTCCAGCCAGGTTTCCGGCTCGACATTGCCGATGCGCAGTAAATTATCTCTAAGCGTCTGCTCCTTCATCGCACGCTGATAGTCTTCGCTGACATGCTGCAACGAGCAGCCGCCGCAACGCCCAAACGCTTCGCACCTGGCATCGATTCGATCAGGTGACGCTACAATGACCTGCAGCAACTCCGCTTCATCGTAATTGCGGTGAGATTTTCGGCGCATGAATTCGACCGTTTCGCCGGGCAACGCACCTGCAACAAACACTTTTTTGCCATCGACAGTCGCGATACCACGTCCATCGTGCGTCGCGGACTCTATCGTGGCCGTCTCCGGCCCTCTTTGCTTTTTTCTGGCCATGTAGGAGAGCTAGCTGGCCCAGGCGGCAAGAAATTTGTTGAGGTGCGGGCGATCCATGCTCTGCAAAGTCGCGCGCACCAGTTCGAACTCGCGGTCCAGACCGGCCTGATCAAGGTTGCCACGCATGAACTCGAATCGTAGAAAGCAGAGCCAGGTGTTGAGAACATCGGTTTCGCAATAGTCCCGGATTTCGCGGATGCCGCCGTCCTGAAATTTATCCCAGACTTTGTCGCCACTCATACCGAGTTTCCCAGGGAATCCGAGCAAGACGGCCATTTCGTCCAGGCTAACTCGCCCACGCGGCTGAAATGCGGCCAGTACATCCATGAGGTCAATATGTCGCCAGTGGAACCGGCTCAAATAGTTATTCCACCGAAATTCGCGATCGTTGTCGCCCATCTCCCAGTACCGCGGCGCCTGAATTTTGTGTTTCATGGCGCGGTAGTGCAGTACCGGCAAATCGAAGCCACTACCGTTCCACGACACGAGATCCGGTGTGTATCGCTCAATTCCGTCGAAGAAGCGCTGCACGATTTCCGCTTCGTCTGCGCCCTCGTCGCCCAGCGTCCAGACCTTGAAACTATCGGCGGTTCGGAAACTCACCGAGATAGCGACAATACGTTGCTGATGCAGTGGCAGGAAATCCGATCCTGTTTGTTGCTGGCGTTTGAACATCATAGCCGTAGCGACGTCGGCGTCCGACAGACCATCAAGGTCCCAGTAGCGTCGTCCAAACTCGACATCGGGAACGGTTTCTATATCAAATGAAAAACAATGCACGGTCAGCTTTCCCTGTTTGCTATTTCGTGTCTGCGGTTTCAACTACCGCAAAAGCCATAATGAGTCCGGCGTCATCGGTGAGACTGACATGCCCCCTGCCAATTCCCAAATCATCACACACCTTTTGTCCGCGCTCTGACCAGATGATCAATGGTCTGCCCCATGCATCGCTGGTAATGCCCACATCTCGCAACCAGACACCGTGCGCGAACCCGGTACCCATAGCCTTGACGGTCGCCTCCTTACCGGCAAAACGCATGCCGAGAAATCGAGCTGGCTGCTGCGTCCGCCGGAACAGTGCCATTTCTTCGTCCATGAGAATCCGCCGTGCAAAAGTCTCACCAAAGCGTTTCCACGTCGATTCCAAACGCGCCATTTCAACTATGTCGGTACCAATGCCATAAATCATCTTTGCATCATCGACTTATCGCCCGTCTCGCGCGCTGGTCATCAAGCGTTTCATTTCGCTTACCGCCATAGCGAGTCCATCAAAAACGGCTCTGGCAACAATAGCGTGGCCAATATTCAGTTCGACGATTTCGGGTATGGCGGCGATCGCCTCGACGTTCTGATAATGCAGGCCATGGCCCGCATTAATCACGAGACCAAGACCATGCCCGTACTTCGCGGCAGCGATCACGCGCTGTAATTCGGCGGCCGCGGCATCTCCGCTCGCCTCCGCATAGGCGCCCGTGTGTATTTCGACGACAGGAGCACCGGCGGCTAGCGCTGCGTCCAGTTGCTCGAAATCAGGATCGATAAATAGCGAAGCCCGAATATTATGGGCCGCCAGCCGTTCACAGGCAGCCTTCACTTTGCGCAGCTGCCCTTTGACGTCCAAGCCACCTTCGGTGGTCAATTCCTCGCGATTCTCCGGTACCAGGCAGACATCGGATGGCTGGATCCGAAACGCGATTTCCAGCATTTCATCGCTGACAGCCAATTCAAGATTCATATGGCTCTGCATGACCGCATTGATTGCGACGAGGTCCGCATCCTGAATGTGGCGCCGATCCTCACGAAGATGCACTGTAATGCTATCGGCACCGGCCCGCTCTGCGATGGCGACCGCGTCCGCCGGATGTGGGTAACTCGTACCTCTAACCTGCCGCAGCGTAGCAACGTGATCAATATTGACACCCAGCAACACTTGATTCTTATCCTTCACGGCTTTGATTCCCTGGACTTCGCTGCGGCGATTCTACCGCGATGTACTTCCATCAGCACCTTACGGCTATTGAGTTCTTTGCCGCCCAGGTGAAAGGCGATGATTTCTCGCAGCAGTCGGTTCGCAGCCCGCAGGATATCGGGATCATCAAAGCGTTGCTCTGCGATGCCCGACAACACCATGCCCTTGAAAACCAGCGGCCCCTTTGAGCGTTCGACCGGAACCGGGCCCTGCTCCATGCGATATTCATAGTTGCGCTCAGCATCCAGAGGATCGTGATTCGCAAACTCGTGGTTCAGATTGACGGCATACCCGAGCAGACTGAGGAATTCGAGTTCAAAAGAGCGCAGGCATGCCGCAACGTTATCCGTGCTGACCAGTCGGTTGATGACCTCTTCGTACAATTTGAAAATTTCTGGCTGCGGATCGTAACGATGTAAAAAGTGCAATAACAGCTCATTGACGTAATACGCGGACAGCATTGCGTCACCGACCATGCCCGCCGGCGGGCCGGCGGCTTCCGCCCCCGTTAAGGTTCCCAGATCGCTTTTTGCCACCCAGGATACGCGCAGCGGCAGGAATGGACGCAATACGCCGGCCAGTCTCGATTTCGATCCACGACTGCCCCGTGCGACCAGCGCAACCTTTCCGTAATCCAGCGTCACAATGTCCAGGATTTGACTGGAGTCACGGAACGGACGGTGATGCAGAATGTAGCCTGACTGCTGCTGGACGCGCCGCTCAGAGCTCATGTTCGCGGCACAGACTACGGCGCCTCGTAACCCAGATTCATCAGGTCTTTCTCATTGTCCGCCCAGTTCGATTTGACCTTTACGAACAACTCCAAATATACGGGTTGGCCCAGTCGCTCAGCGATATCAAGACGCGCCGCTCGACCGACTTTCTTCAGCACGCTGCCATTCTTGCCGATCGCTATGCCTTTTTGACTGTCCCGCTCCACCCAGATCACGGCGCTGATTGCGATGCCTCTGGGCTCTCGGACCAATCGCTCTATCTGGACGGTCAACCCATACGGCATCTCCTGATGCAACATGAGCGTCAATTTTTCGCGGATGATTTCTGCAACGTGAAATTCTTCATTTCTATCGGTGTACATGTCCTCAGGAAACAACGGTGGTGACTCTGGCAGGAACTTCGGAATCATCGCCATCAGATGACTCAGGTTTTCATTTTTCATCGCTGAGATGGGTACGACCTCTGCGAAATCGAAGCGCGAAGACACCGCTGCCAGGCCTTCGAGAAGTTTCTCCTTGGGATGCACTTTGTCGACCTTGTTCAACAACGCGATGACGGGCGACCGAGCAGCCTTCAAGCGTTCGAGCACATCGTCGTCCTCCTCCGTCCAGCGAGTAACATCGCTCACGAACAGCACCAGATCGGCGTCAGCAAGTGCACTGGCTGCAGTCCGATTCATCAGGCGATTCATCGCTTTCCCGGATTTTCGGTGCAGCCCCGGCGTATCAACAAAAATGATCTGCTGCTTTTCGGCCGTGTGTACGGCGAGAATACGATGCCGCGTCGTCTGCGGCTTGGCAGTAACGATGCTGACCTTGCGGCCCATCAGCGAGTTGATCAATGTCGATTTGCCGACATTCGGTCGGCCGATAACGGCAACGAGTCCGCAGCGATAATCATCGGGAAAGTTCATTGCTCATTCTCGCTCAAAATCTCCATCATTTTCCTGGCTGCTTTTTGTTCGGCCTTGCGTCTGGTCGTTGATTCACCGGTTGAGGCGGCCGACTTTTCAACGACTGTGCACGTGACAGAAAAGCGTTGTTTGTGGTCCTTACCCGAAACCTCGACGAGCTCATAATTGGGTAATTCCATCTTTCGCGCCTGCAGCCATTCCTGCAAGCGGGTTTTGGGGTCTCTGAGATCTTTGATATCCGGGAGATTTCGATAGCGCTGTTCGTAGACCTGATCAATCAGCTGTTTCGCTGCATCGAATCCGCTATCCAGGAATACGGCACCAAAGATCGCCTCCAGAGCATCCGCGAGAATCGACTCACGGCGATGGCCGCCTGTTTTTTGTTCACCACTACCGAGTATCAGGTGCTCGCCAAGACCCATTTCCGACGCGAGCTGGGCGAGGGTTACATCTTTGACGAGAGCGGCGCGAAGTTTGCTCAGGTCGCCTTCCGCCGCTTCCGGATACGCTCGATAGACCGCCCCGGACACGACAAAATCGAGAACCGCGTCACCGAGGAACTCAAGGCGTTCATTATTACGATTGGTCGCGCTTCTGTGGGTTAACGCCTGCTGGAACAGTTCAGCATTCTGAAACCGATAGTGCAGCGTCTTTTCCAGCCAGGTCTCGGCTTTGTTCAAAGGATTCGCTCATATGATGTCAGAGTCGCTCGCCCCGACGAATTACCTGCGTACCATTACTCGCTTGTCGAAATCCACCACGAAGGAAATATTTCCAATAAACGGAGCCTTGTGAGAATACGTAGCGGCCACTTCCAGACCACCGTCCACCTTGGTTACTTTAACGTCCTTGGCAGCAATAATGTCGACACTTTCTATGTCAAAACGCCGAGCAATAGACGAACGAACGGCAGCGCTGGTCGCATTCCCACCGTCAAACTCCTTATAAACACCGGTGATCACGCCCGCTACCTTAAAGTAATTTAGATAAATCGGCGTGAGGCGAAGTCCCCCAAACGCGAATAGACCTATGAAGCTCACGAGGATGATTACCCCAAGAGTTGTCATCCCGGACTGGTGGCGCTTCGAACACGGCGGATTTGGGTGTTGAGCGTACCGTTTGGCATTCATGCTGAACTCTCCGATTTAGTGCGGTGCATTTGACAATATCGTGCCAGCGTAGCTCGATCTTAGCGGCGAAATCAGTGACTGGCACCACATTATTCGATTTTCGTGCCGATCCGGCCCCAGTCCGGCATTTCGCCCGGTATGAAATGCATCCAGACGCGTACCGCCTTTCCGACGAGGTATTTCTCGGGAATCGCACCGATATAGCGGCTGTCCTTGCTCTGGTCCCGATTGTCGCCCATCACAAAGTACTGGCCCTCGGGGATTACATACACTCCGTCTCGTTTCGAACGACCCGGATCGTGGATCAGCGTTTTGTGTACGCGACCATCGAGGTTTTCTACGTAAACAGGCGCATGGTCGAAAATGTCACCGTTCGCCTCGAGGTCCATGGTCACACCATTGATCGTCAGACGTTGACGTTCCAATGAAACTTCGTCCCCCGGCAAACCGACCACTCTTTTGATGTAGTTAATACTTGGGTCCGACGGCAATCGAAATACAATGACATCGCCGCGCTTCGGTTGGCCTGTTGCAATGATCTTCGTTTCGGTTACGGGCAGACGCAATCCATAACTGTATTTTTTGACGAAAATAAAATCGCCATCAACCAGCGTCGGTTTCATCGAGCCAGACGGGATTCGAAACGGTTCGAAAATAAACGAACGTATGACCAACACGAAAACCAGCACAGGGAAGAACGAACGTGAATATTCGACCAGGATCGCAACGCCGCGTGGTGGCGTACGGCTGTCCTGTTCTGCGGTTTTCCAGACCAATTTATCGATCGCAATCACAACGCCGGAGAGCAGCGTCAAGATGGTCAGAACCAGAGCGAGGTTAATACTCAATGCAGATACTCACTTATCAACGCGTAACACAGCAAGAAACGCTTCCTGTGGAATTTCGACGGAACCTACCTGTTTCATTCGCTTCTTGCCAGCTTTTTGCTTTTCGAGCAGCTTCCGTTTTCTTGAAACGTCGCCGCCGTAGCACTTCGCTGTTACGTTCTTACGTAACGCCTTCACATCGCTGCGGGCAATAATCTGGCTGCCGATTGCCGCTTGAATGGCAACATCAAACATTTGCCTGGGAATTAATTCACGCATCTTTTCGACGAGGTCACGGCCACGTGCTTTCACGTTTTCATGATGCACGATAATCGACAGCTCGTCGACTCGGTCTTTATTGATAAGGACGTCCAGCCTTACCAACTCTGCTTCCTGAAAACGCTCGAATTGATAATCAAAAGAGGCGAAGCCTCGACTGACCGATTTCAAGCGGTCGAAAAAGTCGAGCACGACTTCCGCCAAAGGCATTTCGTAGACGAGTGAAACCTGTCCGCCGAGGTAGCGCATTTGCTTTTGGACACCGCGTTTGTCAATACAGAGCTTGATGACCGCACCAAGGTATTTTTCGGGTACCAGCACGTTTGCGGAAATGATGGGTTCACGGAGTTCCTCGATGTCATTAGGCGGTGGTAACTTTGACGGATTATCGACATGCAGAATTTCACCATTCCTTTTGACGACTTCGAAAATTACTGTCGGCGCCGTCGTTATGAGGTCGATGTTGTATTCGCGTTCGATGCGTTCCTGCACGATTTCCAGGTGCAACATGCCGAGAAATCCACAGCGAAAACCGAAGCCAAGAGCCACCGACGATTCCGGTTCGAATTGCAATGCTGCGTCGTTGAGACGCAGCTTTTGCAGGGCTTCGCGAAACCCTTCGTAGTCATCAGAACTAATCGGAAACAGCCCGGCGAAAACGCGTGGCTGTATTTGCTTAAAACCCGGCAGTGGCTTTGTGCACGGATTATGCGTCCCAGTCAAAGTATCGCCGACCGGTGCACCGAAAATATCCTTGATGCCGGCAATGACATAACCGACTTCACCGGCGCTCAGCTTATCTCGATCTTGCATCTTGGGCGTAAACACTCCGACTCGATCGGCACCGTAGCTGACTCCGGTTGACATGACAGTGAATTTGCCGCGCTTCGCCAGGCTGCCATTCTTCACTCGCACCAACGAAACGACACCGACGTAGTTGTCGAACCATGAATCAATGATGAGGGCCTGCAGCGGGCCGTCGGGATCACCTTGTGGAGGTGGAATCAACTCGACAATCTGCTCCAGCAATTCCGGAACACCCAGACCGGTTTTGGCACTCACGTGGATGGCTCTATGCGCGTCAATGCCGATAATGTCTTCAATCTCGGCAATGACCTTGGCCGGGTCAGCCGCGGGCAGATCGATCTTGTTCAACACGGGCACCACTTCAAGGCCCTGATCGATGGCCGTTGCGCAATTGGCAACGCTTTGCGCCTCGACACCTTGCGCTGCATCGACAACAAGCAAGGCACCCTCGCAGGCGGCCAACGAACGGGAAACCTCGTAAGAAAAGTCGACGTGTCCGGGCGTATCAATGAAATTCAGCTGATAAACCTCACCCGAAACGCTGGTGTAGCTCAAGGACACACTTTGCGCCTTAATCGTAATTCCGCGTTCGCGCTCAAGGTCCATCGAGTCGAGCACCTGTTCTTCCATCTCGCGGTCGGCTAGCCCACCGCAAATTTGGATAAAGCGGTCCGACAGCGTCGACTTGCCGTGGTCGATATGGGCGATGATCGAAAAGTTGCGGATATGCTTCATGATGGGGTTTTTTTGGCGACAGACTATGCGCTGGCCAGTCCAACGCAGCGGCGAAGTATACCGATTTCGCCTCTCAAGTCTCGCATGTTATTCGCGGATTTCGGGCACCCGCGCCAGGAACCTGCGAATGGCGCCATGGTCCAGCGGGTAGCCGCTGACCAGCACGCCTTCGAATTCAATGACCGGCACCCGAGTATCGTATTTCTCGCGCCAGTCCGGGCGCGAATCGATATCGCACCTCTCAATGTCGGCACGGCCCCGGAGCAAAGGCAGGAGTTCTTCCAGCATTATTTCGCACAAGTGGCAGCCGGCGCGCGTGTAATATTGAACGATGATCATTCAGTCGAGCACCGGTAACAGCCGTTCGATAACCACGGGTGTAAATTCGCGCAGGCAGTGGCTGCTTTGTAGCTGATATCTGGCGATCGCCATGCCAGTAACAAGGCCCGTCAGCGCGAACAGCGCTGCCGCCACGTCACCAAGCTCAAGGCTCAACGCAGCAATCGCTGCCAGCACGGCACCGAACAGGGGGTAGCCGTATACCATCACGGCCGCCCGCAACAAGTGGCGTGGCTCGAGTGAGACACTCACGATATCGCCGATTTCAATCTCCAGTCCCGCTGTGACGCGCGCCTCAACTTGCCGGTCCTGAGACCGGCCGCCGAGCAGTCCGGCACCGCATCCCCTGCCCGCTCTGCATCGTTCACAGGCAAGTTCAGTGTTAACCGTTAACAGCGCTACGGCGCCGCCAGCGTCGGCAGAGACGGCCATAACCTGACCTTCAGGATTTTTCACGGGGAGAGTTTTCCAGTGCAGCAGATTGGCGTCGCATCTGATGTCAGAGTGGCTGCATTGTGGTCGCAATTTGTTCGACCGTCATCGCGGGAACCTCACCAATCGCCGTGATTTCATGATCACCGCGTTCGACACTGAACGAGTTTGAGCCACCGACCTGAGCAGGACCGGAAATCAATTCACCACTTTTGGCAGCGATGAATACAGACACGTTGGCGAGCCCGTCGCTATATAGAATATGCGTTACGACCTCGTCAGATCCTGACATGGTCTCTTCGTGCGTTGACACGGCACGAAAACCGGCCGGCAATTCATCGCTGGTCCAGCTCGTTTTCACCTTTGTTCCTACATGTCCGGACAACTGCCTGTGCCAGGTAAAATGTTCTGTACTGTAGGACGGCTCCAGTGCACTCGCGTGAATTTGTTGATTCAGCGTAATCTCGGCAAATTTGACCTGCTCGATTGGCGTCCCGTTATGGATAAGTTGAGTCTGCAGCGGAAAACTGGTTTCGGTATCGAGCCAAATTCGATGCCCGTATCGATAAGCATCATGGGGCCGTATGGCTAGCGCAATCGCCTCCCGCCCCGCCACCCGCTCCTTGCCAACAATAGCGACGTCATACTCGTTACCGAATCGGATATCGCTGCTCGGCAAGGTCGAGTAAAGCGTTGATTGATCATTCCATTCTTCGACCAGAACCGATTTTCGGTCCGGCAATATGCAGTGCACTTCGTTGCCGTTACGAATGATCTCCAGACCATCACCTTCCTGAGCGACCACTCTCTCCAGAATGACGCCGTCTTTCACCGTGTGTACAACCTTGAGTGCCTCGGCAGTACCCCCGCGAATTCGGATCACTGTGCCTTCGTAACTGGTCGACTGCACCGCGGCGGCCATACGATTCAACCAATCATCGGGTTGTACCTCGGCCAGTACAGGCGCAATGCCGGCAAGGGTAGAAAGGACAGCCAGAAGGCCACTTGCAGCGTGTTGGCGTGTCGCTCTCATTAGGGCTGCGTCGTGGATTTTTCGTTGTCCAATTCAGAGGCGTCAAGATCCGCTGGCTCGACTGGCTCGTCCGGTTCCGTGGCGTCGACCAATTCTTCGCTAAATCGCAGTGAAACGACGCGAGAATTCATGCCGTTCGCACCATGTTGGGAAGAGGTTTCCGCGTGATTAACGAAAAATTGCCGTTGCCGTTCCAGTTGTGCATCTATCTCCGGCACGCCCTGATTTGCAACCGGAGGTGCCATCTCGGCTGGCAGCTCATCCAGGCTGGTCGTCTGCTGCAGCGCAAATATTCCGATCAAAGCCACCGTCGCAGCAATCGCTGCGCCAGCTAATGGTCGAATCGCCCGTGATGCGCCGACGACAGCCTTCAAAGCTTCTGCTTCCACCGGTCGGTCATCGATCTCTGCAGCGACTCGTTCGTGCTAGCGATCAGCCCCGGCAAGCCCCGCTTCTGCACGCATCAATCGGCCTATTGCCATGTACTCAGCAATTTCGCGCCGCAGTTCGGCATCCTGGCTCATTCGGCGCAGCAACA
>JALHUQ010000254.1 GCA_022866645.1 Woeseiaceae bacterium
AGGTAGAAGTGCTCCTGGAAAGCGAAGCCGTGGTCATACAGACGCTGGCACCACTTGGCGACGAAAAGCAGGCCCTGGTGAATAAGATTTTGCAGCGACTTGATGGCGTTTTGAAGGTTCGCGACAGCAAGTACATCATGCTGCATGCGCCGCGCGCCGCACTGGCAGAGATACGTGCATTGCTACCTGGATCTGAGGCACCCACAGTGATGCCACTGGAAGGAAGCGATGACAGGGTCGCCTTTCATGCAGTCTGCCGCGAAAACGTGTTCTGGGAAACGCTGGAAAATCTGAAGGCCGCAGGTGCCAGTTCCCTGCTGGTCCTCCCGGTTGAGAAAATGCTGGCGTAATCATGAGTCTCCCCATCTATCAGTGGACAAAGCTTTCCGAAAAAGAGCGAACTGCACTTTTGCGGCGACCGGCCGCTTCTCAGGACAAATCGATACGAATAGGCGCAGAAGAAATCATTGACGCCGTGCGAGCGCGTGGCGACGCAGCATTGATCGAACTTACACTGCGATATGACGGAGCCAGCGAAACTCACCTACGAGTTACTGAGGCTGAATTGGCCTCAGCATCAGAACAACTCACTGACGGGCAAATAGCGGCTATCGATCTTGCGATTGCCAACGTCAGGACGTTTCATGAACGGCAACGTCCATTACCCGTCTCCGTGGAAACGATGCCCGGTGTGCTTTGCGAGCGCGTCAGTCGCGCTATCGATTCTGTCGGTCTGTACGTACCAGCAGGAACTGCCCCACTACCCTCTGCCGCCATAATGCTGGCGGTTCCGGCGATGATCGCGTTGTGCCCGAAAGTAATCCTTTGCACCCCGCCACGTCCGGACGGCAGTGCCGACCCCGCTGTTCTGGTGGCGGCATCAAGAGCAGGAGTCACTGAAATCTACAAAGTCGGCGGCGCTCAAGCTATCGCTGCTATGGCCTATGGCACCGAGACTATTCCCAAGGTCCTGAAGATATTCGGACCGGGCAATCCCTGGGTGACCAGTGCCAAGGCGATCGTCAGCAGCGACCCTTGCGGTGCCGCGATCGACATGCCGGCCGGCCCATCTGAGGTACTCGTTATTGGCGACTCCTCTGCCAGCCCGGAGTTTGTCGCTGCGGACTTGTTGTCGCAGGCAGAACACGGTATTGATTCGCAAGTCGTCTTTGTGACGACTGATTCTGCACTTGTCGATTCTGTGCGGGCCGAGATCAGCGAGCAATTGAAAACACTGTCCCGTGCCAAAATCGCAACGGTCGCGCTCGAAAACTCACTGTTCATTGTCTCACCCGATCTTGCAACGGCGATCGATATTGCCAATCGCTATGCGCCGGAGCACCTCATATTGCAGATCGATAATCCGCGCGCCGCCTTGCCCGGTATCCGCAATGCGGGATCTGTGTTTGTCGGGCGCTGGACTCCAGAATCGGTAGGCGACTATTGCAGCGGTACGAATCACGTTTTGCCGACGTACGGGTATGCGGCGACCTACAGTGGACTTGGCGTCGATCAATTCCTGCGGCAGATGACTATTCAGGAACTTAGCCGCGAGGGGCTGGAAAATTTGGCGGCCGCAGTGATCAGCTTGGCCGGACTTGAAGGCCTTGACGCGCATGCTGCAGCAGTAAGTCGGCGGTTGGCAGAAAGACCATGAGCATTGTGTCGCTGGTACGGCCGGAAATTCAGGCATTGCGCGCATACGACGCCGCAGAGCAGTTGGATGACACAATACGCTTGAACGCGAATGAGTCCCCACAGATCAGCTCCATCGGAAACTTTCGTCGACCCCTGAATCGATATCCCGAAGTACGACCACAACGATTGCAGGCTGCATTGGCGGGGCGCTTTGGCTGTAGCAGTGATCAGATACTCGTCACTCGCGGATCGAGTGAGGCGATTGACCTCATTATTCGGACTTTTTGTCGCTCCGGAGAAGATCATATATTGACACCAACACCCGCATTTTCGATGTACCGGCATTACGCGATTATTCAAGGCGCCGGTGTGGTCGAAGTTCAAACCGTCGCCGAATGTGACTTTGCAATCGATGTCGATGCACTTTTGGCGGCCTGCGATGCACACACCAAGGTCATTTTTGTTTGTTCGCCAAATAACCCGACTGGAACACCATTACCGCGGGCCGATTTGTTGCGATTGCTCGACCAGCGGCGTTCTCAATCGGCAGTCGTAGTCGATGAGGCCTACATAGAGTTTGGCGATGAGCAGTCCGTCATAGAACTCCTGAATTCCTATCCGAACCTGCTGGTGTTACGCACTCTTTCGAAGGCCCTCGGATTCGCAGGAGTCCGATGCGGCGCAGTGGCTGGCGCGCAAGAGATAATAGCATTGCTGAGCGCGATACAGGCGCCCTACGCGCTTGCGACTCCAGTCGTCGAGTGCGTTGAAGATGCCCTCAACGACGATCAACTAATCATTGCAGCAAATGCCGTCAAACAGGTTATCGCTGAACGATCCCGCCTCATGTCAGCAATCTCCAATTACGACTTCGTGTCGAAAGTATGGCCTAGCGAGGCGAATTTCTTTTTGATACGAGTCGACGACGCAGTTGCGATGATGAACCACTGCAAGGCACACAAGGTGTTGCTACGACACTTCGGTGGTGAATTGGCGGATTGCATCCGAATTACGGTTGGCAGCCAGTCTGATAACGACACCTTGCTTTCCGTTTTGAATCGATTCGCGAAGGACTGAGCATGGCCGCAAAAATTCTATTTATTGATCGCGACGGTACGCTGGTCGAAGAACCTGACGATTTTCAGGTAGATGCACTCGAAAAGATCCGCCTCGTGCCGAACGTGATCCCTGCTTTGCTCGAACTGGCGCAAAATGGTTTCCGCTTCGTCATGGTAAGCAACCAGGATGGACTTGGCACTGCGTCGTTCCCAGAGGACAAATTTGCGGTTTGCCAGGAGCAAATTTTGCGGCTATTTCGCAGTCAGGGAGTGACATTTGACGAAATCTTTATTTGTCCTCACTTGCCTGTTGATCAGTGCGAATGCCGCAAACCCCGCAGTGGCTTGTTGACCCGTTATCTTGCGGCCACCGACATCAAGTTGCCCCTATCCGCGGTCATTGGTGATCGTGCCAGCGATATGGAACTGGCTGAGCGCATCGGCGTAAGGGGGTTGTTGGTCAACTCTGACAACCCCGCTGGATTGTCCTGGCTCGATATTGTTGAATTACTGTGCCACTCAGAGCGGGTTGCAAAAATCGAACGGAACACCAATGAAACAAGAATCTCGGTCGCCGTGAATCTGGACTCGCCGGCACGTATTGATATCCACACCGGCATCGGTTTCTACGATCACATGCTCGAACAGATCGCCAGGCACGGCGGATTCGGTCTCAAAATTCGCTGTGATGGCGACCTGGAGATCGACGAACATCACACGGTCGAAGACACTGCAATTTGCCTGGGCAGCGCATTGCGAGAAGCGCTGGATAACAAATTCGGTATTGGCCGTTACGGTTTCCTGTTGCCGATGGACGAAAGCGAAGCCAGGGTCGCAGTAGACCTGTCGGGTCGAGCTTCATTTCAATTTTCCGGCAGTTTTCCCCGCGACAAGGTCGGCGAGTTTTCGACAGAAATGGTGGAGCATTTCTTTCGCTCGCTGGCAGAGTCGCTCGGTGCAGCATTGCACATCGAGGTTAAAGGCGAGAATACGCATCATATGATCGAGGCCTGCTTCAAATCGGTCGGCCGCGCATTGCGTCAGGCAATCGTCAAAACCGGTACAGAGTTGCCGTCAACAAAAGGCACCCTGTAGTGACTCACGTAGCGATAATTGACAGCGGCGGAGCGAATATCGCGTCTCTCTTGTATGCCTTTGAACGGCTGCAGACCAAAGCAGTCCTGACGACAGATGCCGATGTAATCCGCAGCGCCAGCCGAGTTGTTTTGCCGGGCGTCGGAGCGGCAAAAGATGCCATGACGCGACTGACGGACGCCGGACTGATCGATGTCATACGCGAACTGACACAACCGGTGCTCGGCATTTGCCTGGGCATGCAATTATTGTGCGCGGGATCTGAGGAAGAGGATGTCGCTTGCCTCGGCATTATTCCGGGAACCGCTCTGAAACTTTCCGCCACACCCCACTACCCGGTTCCGAATATGGGTTGGTGCGCGACCTCAATCACTGCGGACAATCCGATGCTGTGCGAGATAACCAGTGGCAGTTATTTCTACTACTTGCATAGCTATGCCCTGCCGATATCCGACAATACTCTGGCTATAGCGACGCACGCCGAGGACTTTTCAGCCATGGTTGGCCACAAAAACTTTATTGCCGCGCAATTCCACCCCGAGCGTTCTGCGGCGAACGGTGCGCAACTGCTGCGGAATTTCCTTGGTAGCCGAGCATGAGAATTATTCCGGCGATCGATCTCAAAGATGGAAAATGCGTGCGCTTATTCAAAGGCGA
>JALHUQ010000255.1 GCA_022866645.1 Woeseiaceae bacterium
TCCGGCAGCGCGTCGATGTAGGCCCAGGGAAGGCCGGTTTCGTAATCTCCCGCCTCGTACTGCGCTGTTACACCCGGTAAATACACGGCGACGTAGTCGTTACGATTACCGGGCGCATTGCTCCATGTGTATGGGATGGCCGACCGCGGCTTCCGTCCAGTCCTGATGTGAGGGCGCATTGAAGTCACCGGTCAGAAACACCGGGATGCCGCGATCGACGAGCGAGGGCAGAATCGCGAGATAGGATTGCAGCGCAGGCAGGCGCGTCGCCCGTTCCAGGGTAAGAATTTCTTCGAGCGTTGCGCCGTCACGAATCTGATCCGGGCCGGCCGGGTCAGACGGCAAGTGCACATTCGCGAGAGCGACAACCTTGCCCGGTGCCACTTCGACAAAAACATAACGGCCATCCGCGCCTTGCGGTTCGATCAATGGATACTTCGATATCGCATAGTTGCGCAGGTTGTAATGCCATCCGAGCTCCGCGGCCAGACCTTGCAAATTGCCCTCCGCCTCCTGGATGCCAACGATGTCAGCACCGGATCGCTGCACTGCTTCGACAACCTTGTCGAAGCTGACATTGGTGCCACCCCATTCGATATTGAAGGTCATGACGCGCAGGTCAATCTGCTCGTCGGCGATAGCATCGCTGTCTTGCCGTTCGCCGCAGGCAGTAGTAACAACCAGGAACGACAAGAGTAAGAACTGTAACCGTGTATCGTATCTGCGTTGCATCGTCGAGACTGTCATCCAAATGCGGGAGTTACTATCAGGAGGATTTCCGGCAGCGTTGTCAAGCACGACTGCAAACCCGATACTGCGTGTTCGATCGGACATGACATCGATTCAATGAGGACGATATGACGACGGATCAGTACGATGCAGTAATTATTGGCGCCGGGCACAACGGCCTGGTCGCCGCCTGCTACCTGCAGCGCGCTGGTCTACGCGTATTGGTGTTGGAACGTAACGAACACATTGGCGGTGCGACCACCAGTATTTCACGCTACAAGGACTACACCTATTCGAATTGCTCCTACGTCTACAGTCTCTTCCGCCAGGAGATTGCCCGCACATTGGAACTGTACAAATACGGGTTGCAGGTAATTCCTTATGAAGGCGGCAGTCAGATCATCAAGAACCCGGATGGCAGCTACGACTCCATGGGCACCTATTGGCATGACGATGCCAACCGACGAGAGATTGAACGCTTCTCGCCGCGAGACGCGAACGCCTACGAGCGCCTGAATCGGGACATCGTCCGTCAATGTAGATTCATCAAGCCGCTACTGATGCGGACACCGCCTGATCCGACATCATTTAAACCGCGCGACATCATGGAACTCCTGTACCTGGGCAAGCGCTTCTACGGCATGGGCAAAGAGCAGATGCTGGAAACTATTCGCTTCTACACGATGAGTGTCGGCGATTACCTCAATGAATACCTGGAAAACGATGCACTAAAGTCATACCTTGCCGGCGGTGCTACGGTCGGCACGGCGCTGGGCGTTTACTCTCCGGGGACTGCCTATATCCTGCTGCATCATGCGATGGGCGATATTGACGGCACTGTCGGCGCCTGGGGATTCGCCCGCGGCGGCATGGGTTCAGTGGCATCAGCCTTGAACGATTCTTTCCTGGCCTCCGGCGGTCACGTCCGAGTCAATGCCGGCGTATCAAAATTCATCGTGCAAAACGGCAAAGTTAAAGGCATGCAGCTGGAGAATGGAGAAACGGTCAAAGCGAAGCTTGTCGTCTCCGGTATGGATGTGCGTCGGACTTTCAACGCCATTGATTCGAATGAATTGCCCGCATGGGTAGTCGATCGCGTGAGTAATTTTCGCTTCCGCGGTTCGTCCGGAAAAGTGAACATTGCACTGGATGGATTGCCTGGTTTTCATGGTGTGCCAGAAGGTTCACCGTGCCTGTCCGGCGATATCCACATCTCTCAAAGCCTGGAAGAATTGGAACTTGCATATGATGACTGGAAGGCCGGTCGGTGGTCACAAAAACCCTACCTCGACATGCTCATCCCATCATTGATCGATCCGACGATGGCGCCGGAAGGCAAGCACTGGATGTCCGTCTTCGTGCAGTACTGTCCCTACAAACTGGCAGCGGGTGAGTGGAACGAGGAACGCAAACAGGCCTTCGGCGAGCATATCGTCGATTGCATCTCTGCATTCAGCCCGGACTTCAGGAGCAAGTTTCTGCATATGGAAATTCGCACGCCGAAAGATATCGAAGACGAAACCGGGCTCTCGGAGGGCAACATTTTCCAGGGTGAGCTCACCATGGACCAGCTGATGTTCAACAGGCCTATTCCGGGCTATGCGCAATATCGTTCACCCATCTCCGGGCTGTATATGTGCGGCTCATCTACTCATCCTGGCGGAGGCGTGATGGGTGCGCCGGGAGCCAATGCCGCCCGTGAAGTTTTGCGTGACCTGGGCCGGGGGGTACAACAATGACGAGCCAACAGAAGGATATTGTCATCGTCGGTGGTGGCCACAATGGTCTTGTCTGCGCGGCTTACCTCGCCCGCGCCGGTCGATCTGTTCTCGTCGTTGAAGCCGCCGCTGAAATCGGCGGCGCTGCTCGCACCCGGGAGCTGGCGCCCGGCGCCAGGGTGTCGTCAGGCGCACATCTCCTGCACGCCATGCCGGACGACCTGATCAACGATCTCAATCTCACTGCACATGGACTGAAATTATCGTCTGTGCGCTTGAATACCGTGTCTTTGAACAATACTGGATCATCGATCGTATTTGCCGACAACACGGTAAGCGGTGCGGAAGTAACGGCGAAAGACAAAGCGGCCTTCGCCCGTTTTGACAAGGACATGAATCGCTTTGCCAAAGCGCTGCGACCCGTCTTTGACAAGTTAGCGCCCGATGTCAGCATCGAAACCTGGGGGCAGCGTCTCGAACTTCTGGGGCTGGGCTGGACCTTAAGAAAACTGGGGCGGTATCACATGCGTGAATTTCTGCGCGTAATCGGCATCAATTTCTATGATTTGCTCGATG
Source organism: Woeseiaceae bacterium (assembly GCA_022866645.1). Classification (GTDB taxonomy): domain Bacteria; phylum Pseudomonadota; class Gammaproteobacteria; order Steroidobacterales; family Woeseiaceae; genus UBA1847. The sequence continues at coordinate 3,024 of JALHUQ010000255.1, forward strand.
AATATTTCGACAATGCCCAGCTCAAGGCAGCCATTGCCATGGACGCGCTACTGGGCAGCGAATGGGGCGCGCGCTCAATGGGCAGCGTACTGACTTATCTGTACCGACTCGCTGGCTATCAACGAAACGGTGGTATGGGACTCGCCCTGCCCGAGGGCGGTATGGGCGCGCTGTCCCATGCGCTGGCCAAAGCTGCCGAGGCGGCAGGTGCAGAGATTCGAACCGGTGCGCGAGTCAAACGCATACTGATTGATGATGACCGAGCGACGGGTGTCGAACTCGAGAACGGCGAAAGGATTGCAGCCGGATGCGTAGTCTCCAATGCCGATCCAAAACAAACGTTTCTCAAGCTCGTAAACCCCGATCACCTCGACACCGGCTTTATTCGTCGCATCAGGAATCTCAGGTCGAAAGGCAAAGCTGCAAAACTGCATCTTGTACTTAGCGGCGCACCTGCGTTTAAAGGTGTGGAAGCAGCCAACCTGGGTTCGCGGATGCTGATCGCGCCGACCATGGATGAAATTGAGCTTGCCTTTAATCCCTGCAAGTACAAGCGCTACCCGACAGCGTCGGTAATGGAAATCATTATCGCTTCAGCGCACGACAGCAGCCTGGTGAGCAGCGGCCAACACGTTCTCTCGGCGGTTGTGCAGTATCTTCCCTACGATGACACGCCGGAGGAAGACGCGAATCGCACTGCCTTCCTCGAGACCGTCCTGGACCAGCTTGAACAGTATGCGCCCGGTATTCGCGCGCAGGTCATGGCAGCCGAGCTGTTAACACCGCGAGATATAGAACGGCAATTCGGTATAAGCGGTGGCCACTGGCACCACGTCGAGCTCGCATTTGAAACGTTTCTTTTCAATCGTCCGGTGCCCGCGCTTGCGCGCCATTGCTCGCCAATTTCAGGACTCTATGTGTGCGGCGCAGGCTGCCACCCTGGCGGAAATGTTACCGGCATCGCCGGACGCAACGCGGCTCAACAAGTACTGCGCGGAGGACACTGAGATGATTGCAAATACGGCCAACAACCAACGTCCGATTTTTGAGCGTCCAATCCTGGAAACTCCGTTCTACGAATCCTACAAACACCTTATTCAGAACGACCAGTACGAGGAATGGTCCGGCTACACCACTCTCGCCTCGTTCGCGAATGACGGACAGGAATACTTCGCGGTGCGCAACACCTGCGGTGTGTACGATCTTTGCCCAATGATAAAATACGACATCAGCGGCGCGGACGCGGAACGCTACATGAATCGTCTGGTCACCCGCAACATAAAGAAGATGTTGCCGGAACGCGTGACCTATACCGTCTGGTGCAATGATGATGGCCATGTCATCGAAGACGGCACCGTGTTCCGCCTTGCTCCCACCGAGTTTCGACTGTGCTGCGCCGAGCGACAAATCGAATGGCTGCTCGATTCCTCCATCGGTTACGACGTTGTCATCACCGAAGTCACGCAGGATATTGCTGCGCTCGCCGTACAGGGACCGATTTCCTGCAACATCCTCAAGAAAATGGGATTCACCGGAGTCGAAGTACTCAAACCATTTCAGCTGGGTAACTTCTCCCTGAACGGCTACGACGTAATGATCTCCCGTACGGGTTTTACCGGCGATCTGGGCTATGAGCTCTGGATCGACGCGGAGCACGCGGACGACCTGTGGCAAGCCTTGTTCAAGGCAGGCGAACTATTTGGCATAAGGATGATTGGTTCTCTGGCTCTCGACATGTTGCGCATCGAGGCGGGTTTGATCCTGGTGAACGTCGAATACATGTCTTGTTTCCAAACGGTACGTCCGAATCGCGCGAGAACGCCATTTGAACTGGGTCTGGATTGGGTGGTCGACATGAACAAAGGCCACTTCATTGGCCGGCGGGCGCTCGTTGCCGCACAGAAGAACAGCCTGAAGCGGAAACTGGTGGGCATCGACGTCGACTGGAACAAACAGGCCGATGGTGCACTTCTATATGACAGCAAAACGTGTAGCCGCCAGATCGGCGAAGTTACCTCAGCATTGTGGTCGCCGACGCTGAAACGGAATATTGCTCTTGCGTACCTTGATGCACCGTACTATGCAGGTGAAAAATCGATGTGGGCCGAGGTCTATCTGCACCGTGAATGCCAGTGGGAGCGGAAAGTCTACGAGTGTCACGTGACACCAAAACCGTTCTACGCCCCGGAACGCAAACGACTCACGCCGCCTGAGGATCTTTAAGCGACCGGTTCAGTTGATTTCGCGGTGGCAGCGCAGTCCGGATTTGGCCGCTGGTGTTTGGGAAAGATCACGGCGGCTTGTATTGCCAATCACGACAAATACTCTCGGCATCCAACGGGCGATTTCTGGGAGAATGCAGCTAACTTGTCGACCAAACCGAATGGAGAAGTACTGATATGTCTTGCAATAAGTTTGGCTTGATTCTCAGTTGTGCGATCGTTATTTGTGGTGCTGGCGCGTGTTCGGGCGAGCCCCCCGCCGACA
>JALHUQ010000256.1 GCA_022866645.1 Woeseiaceae bacterium
AACTTCACTCTGATTACGTCGCCGCTCAAGCCCTTGACCTTGAAGTCAAGCGTCGCGTAACCCGTCGCAAAGCCGGCCGCAAAGCCAACATACGCCAGCTGCGCGTTCCACTTACTGTAACCGAAGCCCGTGGTGACCGAAAATGCCGGGCTGAAATCAGCATCACTGGTGTCGTTGCCATCGAACGCAGCACCGGAGCCAAACGCCGTTATGTCCGTATAGTCCACGCCAAACACAAGGTCCGGATTTCCAGCGCGATCATAAAGCGTCACGTCTGGAGTAATCCCGGGATCTGCGGGTTCGACGACGGGCGCCTCGCCCGAATAGACCCGAATCCAGTCGACCGCCAGCGTCGCCGGAAACGGCGTAGACCCATTGGGCGAGCCTGGGAATTCTCCACCTACTGCCAGGTTGAAGAGGATGTGGAAAGGCTGGTCAAACGGCGCGGGATAGACGGCGCCGGGGCCGGTCGAAAACCACGAGTTCTCCACCTTGGTCAACGTGCCGTCGACGTACCATCGCATTTCAAATTCATCCCACTCGAAAGCGTAGGTGTGATAGTCCTCAGTGACGTCAAAGGACGGGGTATAGCGTGTTTCTGTACTGGTGTTCGCGTTTATCGAGGCGTCGCCGCCAAAATGGACAGAGGAAAATATCTCGTTGCCGCCTGTCCCATCAAGATTGATCGCTTCCACGATGTCGATCTCGCCGGTCTGCGCCCAGACGCCGTAAGGACTGTCCTGGGACAGCATCCAGAATGCGGGCCACAGACCTTGGCCGGACGGAAACTTGATGCTGGCTTCGATGCGGCCGTACTTGAAAGCGAAGCGGTCCTGGGTGTTTATTCGCCCGGATGTATAGTTGTAACCAGCGGCTGATTCCCGGCGCGCCGTGATCTCGAGTACTCCGTTAGCCAGCTGGACATTGTCTGGCAGGTAATACTCCAGCTCATTGTTGCCCCAGCTTGGAAAAGGAATTCCATACTGCGTGCCGTCGCCGCTCTCATAAAACCAGACTTCGGGGTTCAGTGTCGCGCCGTCAAACTCGTCACTCCAGACCAGCGTCAAAAGGTCACCGTCCGATACCTGGAAAGTCGCGGGGATAGTCAGCGTTGGGTTGCTGATGTTCTGGTTACTTTGGTTGTTTACGTCAGCTACGGGGATATCGATAGCCTCAACCCCCGAAAGCGGTGCTTTCCGATCACCATCGGAACATGCAGAAACGAGCAATATTGCGGCCAAAGACACCGCGAAACGACGCAAGATTAGCGAACGAAAACTCATGGAAAATCCCCCGAACAGCGCTGGCGCGCAAAAAACAACTGATTTGTTATTTTTTTCGAGTTCTAGAATAGCGCGCGATTGACAGCGCTGTCAAGTTGGTGTGGTCGTGACGGGCATAAACACGTGCACAGGTCGAGGATCGAACTCGCCAGACGCTAAAAGGCCAGCATCTTGCTGACCTTTTATTGAGAGATTATGTTGCAGCAACCTGGTATTGCATTGGCGTCATGCCACCCAGGCTTAGCGTGAATACATCTCGTGTATCCTTGGTCTTTGTTGAACACGGTTTTTCGCTGCAACTTGTCAGGCAACTCTTGATCGTCTAAAACCGTTCAGCCAGAAGCGCCCCCAACGTACCGGGGTCACCACAGTCGACGGTTTTGGCTCACAATCAACTCGAACCTCTCGCAGTCGGTCGGCGGCGATAGCTGGCGCGGTCGCGAACGAGCTTATCGTCGTCATGCCGCCCAGGCTGAGCGTGAAAGCGTCACGCGGCGTTTTATCTTTCTTGTACATGGTCCTTTTCCTCCATAGCCAATCGGGCTACTGCAATCTGTCGATCCAGGTAATGCGATCGACACGCAAACGGTAGGTTATTGGGGAAAAGGTCACAAACGAAAAAAAGTCAGGTCTGGCATGAGAAAAGCTCAGGCGGCGTTATGGCGACTCGGCAAAATGCTGCAATATCCAGTCCTGCAGCACTAATACAGCACTATCTTCAGCAACATCCTCTTTGCGGACGAGGTAATAGCCAACGTCGGCAACGAGCTCTTTTGTGAACAGCTTCACAATACTCCCCTGCTTGAACCACAGATCGCCGAGCGGCACCGGCACCAGCGCTGCACCAATGCCCTGTTCGGCTGCTCGCACCACGGCAATCATCGAATCAAGGCGAATCACCTTGCTGTTCTCTGGCAGCTGAATACCTGATGCGCTGGACCACTGGGCCCAGGCTTTAGGATGAGTTTCATGCACAATGATGGGGAAGTCACTGACGATCGCTTTTTTCTTGACCGTCAACGCCTTCTTAAACTCCGGCGAGCCAGCCACGACCATGCGCAATGGGAAAAGCAACTTCGATTCCATGTCGGACGGTGGTGAGCGAAACAGGCGTATCGACAGATCTGCATCTGGCGGATGTTTCTCTGCAGTCTCATCACTCGTGCCAACGTGAATATCGATTTCCGGGTGTTCGGCCGCGAACTCACTGAAACGCGGGACGAAGTACTCGCTCGCGAAGAAAGGCTGCACAGAGATTCGTATGGACGTGCTAATAATGCCTTTCTTGTAGCTATTGGCGACAGCGTCCAGTTGTTCAATTAGCGGCTTTATGGCCTCGTAAAGTGACTGGCCCGTCTCTGTAAGCGTCAGCTCGCGGCTGTTGCGGTCAAACAGTTGGTCGCCCAGTTCCTCTTCGAGACTTTTTATCTGGTGACTGACCGCAGACGCGGTAATGAACAGCACTTCGCCCGCCGTGCGAAAGCTTCCATGTTTCGCAGCAATGCAGAACGTTCGCAAGCCGCGTAAGGAGGTGCTGGGTTTACTGTTCATTTACTCTATTCAGTGGCCGCTGATCGCGACTTCTGTGCCTGTTTTGGCGTCCGATCAACATTGAACAAGCCCCAGTGCTTTTCAGCCCCAAGCGGATTGTTCGGATCGCCCTTCCAGGGCTCGTCAAAGGCCTCAAAGAAAAACACGGTCGTATTTGTCTCGCCGGCCCAATTGTGCAATTCGTCATAGTAACGCGTTTGCTTGTCCTCGTTGGCGCGGTCACCAAACTCGATGGCGACGCTTGCCCATCCGGCTTCGAGAATCGCGATCGGTTTGTCGGGCAATGCGGCGTGCACACGGGCGATGTTCTCGACCGTGTAAGCGAGCGCTTCGTCGATCGTCTTCTCTTCCCAAGCGGGATAAGTGTGCACACCGAGAAAATCGACTTCGGCCGCCAGCGGTGCGCCGTCGAGAATCCACCACTCGTAATTATCGGCAACCGTAACGGGCTGATCGATGGCGGCCTTAACTAGCCGCACGTAGGCGATCACTTGTTCCAGCGGCACCATGTGATCGTTCCATTTGACCAGCGCTTCGTTTCCGACATTGACGGCGACCACGATGTCGTCAAATCGATTTGCGAGTTCGATGCCACGCTGCAGCTCCGCGGCGTTGCTCAAAGTATTAGCCGCCAGTTCTGCGTCAGGTATGGGTTCATCCAGCCAGGCACAGCCCTCGTGATTGCTGAACTCCGCCTCCAGCCACATGCCCAACAAAACCTTGATCGGCAAATCGTGTTGCCGGATCAACTCAAGCGTTGCCAGCGTGTTCTCGCCCGAATCGTATAGACGGATCAGATTGAAGTCATGCGCAAGCAATATCTGCAAATCCTCGAGAATCTCATCATCACTGGGATTCACGGCGCCGTTTCCACGGTCCGGGTGTTGACCTTCCCGAAAACCCGAATAGGCGACGGCCATAACTTCTCCGGCCAGCAAACTGCCGGGCGCCTGCTTCGCGTATTCAACGATGATCGTCGCCGGCGTTTCGTTGGAAGAGGACGAACACCCTGTAATCGTAAAAGCGACGGCCGCCAATGCTATTAGAGATTTCATATTTAGGCGGTCTCCCAGTTATTTCTCGGCGGGCGGAGTTGTCGTGGCGGTTACTCGTACCCACGTTTCGGAGCTAATCTGATCGCGCAATTTCAATAGGTTCTCCATCTCGTCGAGGTCCCGGTCCGGATGCGCCGACATCATGGCCTCAGCCATAGGCACCGGATCGAGGTGCTTCAGGAAATCGACCGTACTGTAGTTGTAAGGAATCGATGTTCCGATGGGAGCGACCAGGGCGTACATTCCCCAGCCTGAACGGTATCCACCATCGATCAGCGCCTGGTGTCCAGGTTTGAATACCTGTGTTTCCATGCGCTCATACTCATCAGGATCCTTTGCGCTCATCTTGTTAACGACGATGAAGTTATGGTCCTTGATCTCAGTGCTATCAACCACCACCCACAGTTCTGAAGCAACATGCTGACGCGAGTTCCACGTACTGGCCATCGCGGCCGCGAAATCGTCGTCCGGATGTACGGTCTTAAACACCTCGTCCATTAACAGGTTGCCATTAAGCTGCTCACTGCCGAGATACGTTGTCACTGTGTAAAAGTCGCATTACAGAGATCTCATATTAATGTTTTACGAGTAGTTGCTCGAGCTCTTCGAGTGAGCGTCCCTTGGTCTCGGGCAAGATCCGCATAACAATGATGAAACCTACGATGGCGAACAGACCGTAAATCAAGAATGTCCCGGAATTGCCGAGGTTTTCGAGCTCCCAGGGAAAAACGAGTTGCACGCCAAAACTGATTCCCGAATTTATGAGACCGACAAACGATATCGCCAAACCGCGCAGTTGGTTTGGGAACAGCTCGGAGAACAAAACCCACATCACCGGCCCCAACGATACGGCAAAACTGGCAACAAAACCGAGAACGCCGAACAGGATAAGCATCGGATTCATGTCAATCGCGGCACTAACGAGCTGCGACTCGTTCTGCTTGAATACATCTGCGCCGACAGCCGCAGATACCGCCTTCCTGAACGCAACGTCGCTGTCATATTCGATGTCGGTCACCGACGCGATCAACTCACGATCAATCTGCACCGGCAGCGAATCGATCGAGTCCTGACTCAAAGTATAGGTTGCCGAACCGAATCCGTACGATAAGGTCAGCATGCACACCGCAATACCAACGAGCCCAAAGCCCAGTAGCGGCCGTCGCCCGAGTTTGTCAATCAATGCTATCGCCACCATTGTGAATACGAGATTCACAAGTCCAACGAGAATCGCCTGCATGAAAGATGCGTCGGTGCCAATGCCGGACTGCTCGAAAATCATTGGCGCGTAGAAAAACACGGAATTGATGCCAGTAATCTGCTGCAAGATGGCTATGGCGATACCAATAGTCAGGACCAGCTTCATCGCGGGGCGGAACAGCTGCCGGAAAGGGACTCGATCTGTTGTCGAATCCAGAGACAGACTGCCGTGTATCACGCGCAGATCCGCCTGAGCTCGTTCCGACCCGCTCACTCTTTCGAGGACCTGCAATGCCTCGTCCTCGCGTCCGTTCATAGCCAGCCAACGCGGACTCTCGGGCACGAACAGTAGTGCGAAGAAGTACAGGACTGCCGGCAGAGTCTCGACGCCAAGCATCCACCGCCAGCCCCAATCCGCGAACCGCAATGATTCCGTCCAGGCAAGGTCGGATTGTCCTAAAACAAGAATCAGGTAATTGGTGAAAAATGCAACCGAGATGCCGATGACTATATTCAACTGATTGAACGAGACCATGCGGCCCCTCATCTCGGCCGGTGCGATCTCGGCGATGTACATCGGCGCGATGATGAGCGCTGCACCAACACCGAATCCGCCGATCATTCTCGCTAGCACAAGAAACATGAAATTAGGTGCAATGGCGGACGCAACTGCAGACACGGCAAACAACGCAGCGGCAATTTTGAGCACCGGTCGTCGACCCAAGCGGTCGCTCAACGGTCCTGCCACCATCATGGCCAGGGTTGCAGTCAGCGTCAGCGATGCTACGGACCAGCCGAGCTGAATTTTGCTTAGCTCGAACTCAAGCTCTATGAATCCAACGACGCCCGATATAACAGAGGCATCGAAGCCCATGAGGAAGCCACCCAGCGCGACGATCAGCGCAACCGTTACTGTGAATCGTGTATTTGTCTGCATCGTACATATCCCCCGCGTCAGGCGCTCGCGACGATCCGAAATTCTGTTCTCATCTGCGCTTCTGAACTGCCACCGATCCATACATGAAATACACCAGGCTCCGTCGTTAACTGCATGTTGCGCCCATAAAACGCGACATCGTCTGTGTGTAAATCGAAATTGACTGAGACAGTCTGGCCGGGCTCGAGGCGCAGTCGTCGAAATCCTTTAAGTTCCCTTACGGGTCTCGTCACGCTAGCGACGAGATCGCGAACGTACAACTGCACTACCTCATCGGCGGCAACTTTGCCGGTGTTTGTTAGCTCGACACTAATGGTTACCGTGTCGCCCATACTAATCTCCTGTGCACTTGCGCGTATGTTCTGATAGTCGAACGTTGCATAAGACAACCCGTGCCCAAATGCGAACAACGGTGTGAAATGGGTGTCGAGATGGAACGCGCTCATGCCCAATGACGTTTGCGGTGCCCGCGTGTGAATGTCGTCGATATGTACCACGGTGTCATGGGACGGCGGCTTGCCGGAATTCTTCTGGCTATAGTAAATCGGGATCTGGCCAACAAGGCGCGGAAACGTCACCGGCAGCTTGCCTGACGGCGACTCGATGCCAAACAGAAGATCGGCGATCGCCGGGCCGCCCATAGTGCCCGGATGCCAGGCGTACAGTATTGCGTCAACCTGATCGACAATGTTCGTTAGCGTCAGCGGCCGGCCCGCCAGAATTACGGCGATGACTGGCTTGCCGGTTTGCCGAATTCGCCGAACGAGTTCGGCCTGGTCGCCGGGCAAATTAATGTCCGCGCGCGAATGCGCCTCACCCGATAGTATCGACTCTTCGCCAAGAAACAGGATCGCCACATCCGAGCTGGCCGCAATTTCGACGGCATCGTCAAAAGCCTCCGTCGCCCGGCTCCGGGAGTTTTCCATCGCGCGCACATAACGAACGTCAATATCGTGGCCAACCAGGCTATGGATCGCGTGCATCGGTGTGATACTGAGATTCACATCACCATCGAAAATCCACGTGCCGAGCTGTTGATACGGCGCGTCGGCTAAAGGTCCAATAATGGCAACCGATTTCAGCTCGTCGACCGACAATGGCAGAACGGCGCGATCATTCTTGAGCATGACGACACTTTGTAGCGCCGCCTTTCTCGCTGTTGCAAGTGCATGCTCATTCGCAATTGGCGGCAACTTCTCCGGATCCGTGAAAGACTCTTCGAATAGACCCAGCCTGATCTTGACGCGAATTATGTTTGTGACTGCCCTATCAATTGTATCGATGCTGATTCGACCCTCATCGAGCAGTTCCGCGAGATTGTTGGCGTAAGCGTCACCCTGCATTTCCATATCGACACCAGCCCTGGCGGCCTCGAATGCCGACTCCTTGTCATTTTCCGTCAGACCATGAATCTGCAGTTGCCGTACTGAATCCCAATCGCTTACAACGAATCCGTCAAATCCCCATTCGTCCCGCAGAACCTGACGCAGGAGGAACTCGTTAGCGGATGCTGGTATGCCATTGACGTCTGAGAACGATGTCATCAGTGTCATTACGCCCGCATCCACCGCTGCTTTGAACGGTCGCAAATAGACATTACGCAACTTGGTTTCCGGGATATTGGTGGTTGCATAGTCGCGCCCACTTTCAACCGCGCCATAGCCTGCGAAATGTTTAGCGCAGGCGGCAATAGAGCCGGCCGCCGACAACTGGTCACCCTGAAATCCTTCGACCATCGCGACACCGAGCTTGCTGGTCAACAGAACACATTCACCGAAACTCTCGGCGATGCGTCCCCATCGCGGGTCGCGTGAAATATCAATCATCGGTGCAAACGTCCAGTTGACACCGGTTGTCGCGGCCTCAAGTGCCGCCACGCGGGCGGCCTGCCTTACGATATCCGGATTCCACGATGCCGCCTGCCCCAAGGGTATCGGCATTACAGTCTTGAAGCCGTGTATGACATCGCGACCGACCAACAAAGGAATACCCAGCCGGCTTTCCTCGACGGCGATACGTTGCAACTCATTAACTGTTCCCACATCGACAATATTAATAACCGAGCCGAGGCGGCCGGCTTTAAGATCGTCGGCAAGATAGTGAGGCGCATAGCCCTCGCTCGCATTGAGCTGGCGCATTTGGCCGATCTTCTCTGCCAGAGTCATTTGAGCAAGCAGCGCAGCTACTCGCTCGGCAATATCGTCCGGCGCGCTTGATTGATTGGCCATAGATGCATTCATGTTTGTCGTCTGCTGGCAGCTACGGAATGTAGCCCATTTAGGAGGATTGGAAAGCGATCCTGGTCTGTTTCCCAGGCGCACCGCAATCGAGCCTTTTTTGCAAGATTTGACAGCGCTGTCAATTTGTTAGAGGATGCTCAGCTAGGCATTGAGCAGTCACAGAACGGCAGACCTAAACATGAGCAACCCCGAACATTACCAAACGAAACCCGAAGACCGAATCCCGTTTCCTCAAAAACTAGTCTATGGATCCGGTGCCTTTGTTAACAACA
>JALHUQ010000257.1 GCA_022866645.1 Woeseiaceae bacterium
AAACGGGCTCGCAATTACAGGTGGCCGGGTGCTGGCGGCAAATCTCGAGCAGTTTGACGAGCCAACGCTTGGTGTCATTTGGGGTGACGAGTTCTACTTCGTGGCGAACAGCCACTGGAATCGTTTTGACGGCGAAAACAATCTGCCGGACGGTTTAGCCGGGCCGATTATTCTCAAGGTGAAGCTGGACTAATCGCACGCAAAATCGTCCGAACAACACCGTCGAACCAGAAGGGCAATTGCATCGACTCTAGCGCGCGCCCGATAGAGCAGAGAACAAACGCTACGAAAAAACCCTTTGACAGCTCTATCCAGAATGAGTATTCTGCTACTCATGGTGAGGACACGAACATTCGATCCCGCGACAGCGCTGACGCACGCCGTAGAGCTGTTTGCCTCCAAGGGCTACTCGGAAACCTCGATGGAGGACATCGTCAAAGCGACCGGGGTTAGTCGTTACGGCCTCTACGGTACCTTCGGCAACAAGCGCGAGTTGTTCGAGCAGGCGCTCGATCGCTACGCGGATAGCATGGGCAAGCAGGCTTTTCTGCGTTTGCTGGAGCCTGAAGCGTCACTCGACCATATACGCAGGATTTTTGAAGGTCGTGTCGACGATATGTGCTGTGAGGGCGCGACCAAGGGCTGCCTGTTCATTCACACGGCAATGGAGCTGGCACCGCGGGACGACGACCTGAAGGACGTGCTGCAGAAATTCATGCGCCGCATGAGTAAGTTGTTTTCGATAGGTCTCGAGTCCGCCAAGGAAAAAGGCGAAGTTCGCAAGGATCTCGACGTGACCGCCGCCGGAGAGCTACTGACGAGTACGATGTTCGGCCTGGTCGTCCTGGGTCGAACTGGATTTGACCGAAAAACCCTCAATAACATTGTAGAAAACACCTTACGGGCAATGCGCTAGCAGGCCTTTTTTTTGACCATAACAGAATGAGTATTCTGTTATTTTTACCACCAGGAGCAGGACCATGAAAATCACCAAAGCAGCAGCAGTATCACTGGCCGTCGCCGGACTTGTCGTATCGGCGGGCGCGTTCGCAATGCCCGGATTCTCGGAGCAAGCACCGATGAGTAGCGTGGAGCAATGTGTTGCAGAGATCGGCAAGCAAGCGAATTACGACAGCGCAGGACGTGTTCGTCATGAGGTCGATTCGAAAGAACGACGAGTCGGTGGTTATACGATCATGATCGACACGCAGGTGTTTGCCGCTGATGGCAGCGAAATAATTCGCGAGTATGCGACAGTGTGTGCGATTTCAGATCAGTCAGAAACCAAAGTATTCAAGATCAAAGAGAAGAGCATCTAAGGATGTGGTTTGAGGTCCGCTGGTCGTCACAGCGTCAGCGTGATGACCAGCGGAAGGTGATCGGAACCGATACGCATTCCAGTCCTGACATCCGACACTGAAATACCATCCGAAACGAGTGCATGGTCGATCGGAATCATCGCAAACGGCAGGTAGGTTGGCCACGACGGCAGTATCCCAAAACCTCGCCGTACACTCTTAAGTCCCGTGGAGACCTCGAGTTTCCGGAAGTGGGCACACCAGGTGCTCGAATTGAAATCCCCCAGCAAGACGACATTGCCCGCAATCCGATTCACAGGTTCGGCGAAGCTCTCCAGCTGTTTGTTTCTGGCACTATATGAAAAGCGCCCAACCGGCGTTGTCGGATGCGAGCTGATGATAGTCAGTGACTCATTATTGAATGTAATTGTCGCGACTATGGTTGGGTGACCGAGCGGTGGACTGTCGATGTTTCGTACCGAATCAAAGGGCAATTTCGAGAACGCGGCGATGCCGAAATGACGATCGCGAGCTTCTATGTGCGTGTAGGGATACTCCTCAAGCAGTTGTCTTGTTCCTGCCACCCATTGAGGGGTGACTTCCTGCAGAAAAAACAGATCGGGTTTTTCGAATTCAACAAGTTCGATCAAACGACTGTATTCGGTGTTGCTGGAAAGAACGTTGGCATGCATTAACTTCAGCAAGGGGCCATTCGCAACAGAAACTCCGGAGTAATACCACGGCAAAATGTAGGTCGCGTTGAAGACGGCTGTTACCGCCAATACGCCAGCGTAAAGGTAGCTACCCATAACGGCGAACAGCAGCATCAAGAGGACGGATGCCACGAAGTATTGCAGGCGAAAATGCGAGAAAAGCTCAATATTGCGGTGGGGAATATCGAGCGCCGTCACAAATGAAAAAATAACCGTCAATACAGCAGCGGCCTGCAGCAACACGATCATGCTGATGTCGCGCTCCTCTGTGCGCAGGTCGGGCAGTCCTGCGCCAGCGCAAGGTGCCCGGCATCGCGGCTCAGCATCGTGTTTATTCTTCGAGTGTGACTTCGATAATCGTCACTGTGTCGAGTGGTACGTCCTGGTGACCGCCGCGGTTACCGGTTGCTACGCCAGCAATCGCATCGACGACGTCCATGCCGTCACTCACCCGGCCGAAAACGGCGTAGCCGAAGTCACGGCCGCCGTGGTTCAGGAAATCATTACTGTTCAAGTTGATGAAAAACTGCGATGTCGCGCTGTCAACAACGCCGGTCCGCGCCATGGCCAGCGTTCCGCGCTCATTTTTTTCGCCGTTATCCGCTTCATTTTTTATCGGTGCACGGGTCTTCTTCGAATTCATGTTTTCGTCCATGCCGCCGCATTGAATCATGAAATTCGGGATAACGCGGTGAAAGATAGTGCCGTCGAAGTGACCATCCCTAATGTACTGGCGGAAATTTTCGCAGGATATCGGTGCTTTTTCGTCAAACAGTTCGACGCCAATGTCGCCGTGATTGGTTTTAATCGTGATCATAATATTTCGCTTTGTCTCGCTAGTGTTAAGGATGGGCGCTTATTTACCATTCTGGCGCGCCACTGTCACGCGCGGCTTTCCAGCAAGGTCATTATGACACCTGATATCGCTCCAGCCGGCCGCGCTGAGAATATCGGCGACATCGCTTGCCTGATCGGCGCCGTGTTCCAGCATCAGCCAACCTCCCTCGGCAAGGATTCCTATTGAGTCTGACGCCAGTATCCGTATGTCGTCGAGCCCGTCCTTGCCGGAGACGAGCGCGGAAAGCGGCTCATACGTCAGGTTTCGTAGAGCCTCATCGTTATCTCTGACATACGGCGGGTTTGAAACAATGACGTTGTAGGTAAGGCCTGCCACCGGTGCCGTCCAGCTGCCCAGGAGGCAGATGACGTTCGAAAGATCGGTGTGACGAACATTTTCCCGGGCGACAGCCAATGCCTCTGCGCTAATGTCAGTCGCCGTGACGGTGCACATCACGCGCTCTGCGGCGATTGCGATCGCAATCGCGCCACTACCTGTACCCAGATCAAGAATCTGCCATTCGGCATTGCGAGGTATCGCGCGCAGGGCCAGCTCCACGAGCAGCTCGGTCTCGGGGCGTGGCACCAACGTTGCCCGACTGACCAACAGTTGGTGTGACCAAAATTCCCGCGTGCCGGTGATGTATGACATCGGCTCACCGTTCAGGCGCCGTTGCATCAGCACTTCGAATCGATTCAGCGTCAAACTGTCGAGTTCGTCTTCAGGATGGGCAAAAAGATAACTGCGCGGCATGTCGATTGTCTGACAGAGCAGAATCTCGGCGTCCAAACGCGCGGAATCGCTAATACGCGAAAGGCGAACAGCAGCGTCTGCGATAGCAGCATCCAATCTCATCTAAGTGTAAACTCGCCGAAAAATAGCAATGTAACTGATGTGCCTATGAACGTGTATTCGAACATTCTCGACATGGTCGGCAAAACGCCGATGCTGGAGCTTACCCACCTCGACACCGGCCCGTGTCGGCTGTTTCTCAAGCTCGAGCTCATGAACCCCGGCGGATCGATCAAGGATCGCATCGGTATCTCCATGATCGAGCAAGCAGAGAAGCGCGGCGACATTAAGCCGGGCGACACGATCGTTGAAGCGACGTCCGGCAACACCGGGATTGGCCTCGCGCTGGTCGCAGCCCAGAAGGGATACAAGCTCATTCTCGTGCTGCCCGACAAGATGAGCCAGGAAAAGATATTCAATTTGCGAGCGATGGGCGCCGAGGTGATATTGACGCGATCGGATGTCGGTCGCGGACATCCCGAGTACTACCAGGATCTCGGCAGGCGAATTGCGGAAGAGCAGGGTGCCTATTTTATTAATCAGTTTGGTAATCCTGATAATCCGCTGGCACACGAGACCACAACGGCGCCGGAAATCATCGAGCAGATGGGCGGCGATCTGGATGCGATTGTTCTCGGAGTTGGGTCAAGTGGAACCGTAAGCGGTATCGGAAAATACCTTGAGGAGCACGCGCCAGACGTCGAGCTGATATTAGCCGACCCGGTTGGTTCAGTATTGACGGACTATATAAATAAGGGTGAGCTCGGAACCGGCGGCAGCTGGCTGGTCGAGGGAATCGGCGAGGACTTCATTCCCGATATCGCCAATTTCGACAAGGTGACCAAGGCCTACGCGATCAGCGACGCCGAGTCCTTTGCCGCGGCACGGGAGTTGCTAAAGAAGGAAGGCGTGCTCGCGGGTTCGTCGTCGGGTACTTGTCTGGCGGCAGCTTTGAAGTATTGCCGTGAGCAAACTGCAGCGAAAACCGTCGTAACGTTTGCTTGCGACACGGGTAACAAATACCTGTCCAAGCTTTTCAATGACTTCTGGATGGAAGACCAGGGTTTCATCGAGCGCGAGAAATTTGGTGACCTGCGTGATCTGGTAGGACGGCCGCACGGCGAGAGGGCGACAGTTACCGTCGGGCCGACGGATGTATTGACCACGGCGCACAATCGCCTGCGCAATGCAGGCTTCTCGCAATTGCCGGTGATGGATGAGGGCGCTCTGGTCGGCGTTGTCACAGAAGACGCGATCATTCAGTTTGTCTACGGCAAGCCCGAACTGATGGCCGCACGCGTAGAAGACGCGATGGAGTCCGCGTTCATTAAGCTGGATAGAACGGAAAGCCTCAACAATTTGGTTGCGATGCTGCGAGTGCAGCCTTACGCCGCAATTATGAATGGCGAGGAGTTTATCGGCCTGATCACGCGTTCGGATGTCCTCAACTACCTGCGGCGTCAGATCTGATCGCACAGGCATTGTCCTCTCACTCGCGTTAGGTCAGGAACCTGTGATCCTGCCGCCTGCGCCCGTCAGGCGAACTTTTCGCAACAAGGCTGCGAGCTCTTTGCGTTCCCTTTTTGTAATGCCATCCAGACTTTCATCTGCAACATCCAATCGATGCTGAATGGCGTCGTCTATGACTTTTCTGCCTTTCGCCGTCAGTGTAACAATTACACCGCGGCGATCTGTCTCGTCCCGGCTGCGACGAACAAATCCTTTGTCTTCAAGTTTGTCGACGCGATTTGTCATCGCGCCATTGCTCATATCAGTCTCTTTCGCGAGGCGCGTCGCGGGCAAGCAGTATGGCTTGCCCTGGCGCCGTAGCGCGGACAAAACGTCGTATTCAAACAGCTCGAGGTGCAGCTCTTCGAGTGCGCTGGTTGCCTGACGATGGAACGATTTGTACAAACTCATCACTCTGATGACCACGCCCAAACTGGCTGTGTCGAGCTCGGGCCGTTCCTCAGACCATTGCTCCAGAATGTCGTCCACTGCATCACTGTTCATACTTAATAACTCTTAATTAGTTTGACGTAAAAATACTTGACATCAAAGTAAAATGGCAGATACTTCGGCGAAAGTATAGCGATTCCTCTGGACCCACGTTATGGCAACTGCCGCAGACCAAATGCGACGACTCATGCTACCGCCCAGAATTCAGGCCAAGATTGCGCCGTCGGATGCTTGCCTGGCCCGGCTCGCACTCGCAGACCGAATCGCCGACCTTCCCGGTATCGTAACAATCGACAAAGTCGTCGACAAAAATCACTTTAGTGTCAACGTGTTTCTGCAAGCGGATTCCGGGAGCCTAAAAAAACAGGCGATCCCAATTCGATTTTGCAGCATCGATCACGACGGCCTCGAGATTTTCGGTCTTGGCGACGCGGATAAGGAAGCAATCATTTGCAACGGCTGGGGCAAGCTGAAAGCGAGACATGTTTGCGTATTCTTGCCGAGAGACGATGCTGAAGTTGAAGCGTGTTGGCGAATCCTTAGTCTTGCTTACGAAGAACTGCACAAATTTTCCGCTGGCGAGCGCCGGACGCGAGCCGTATCGCCGTGGGCCTTACCGTATTTTTCCCGATCGAAACTACAGTAACAACAGGAGTAATTATGATGCGCACGCCCTACGACGATTCCGACGGATTTGACTTCGCGGACAGTCCTGCAGTTAGACGCATTGTTCAGGAGCAAAAACGCGAAGAAATGCGTCACGTCAGGCGTCGAAATATCGCAGGTCCTGGTGACCACGACCCAGACGATGATTTCGATGACGACGACGATTTCGACGATTTCGACGATGATGATTATGATGAGAACGAGTTTGATTCGTACTCGGGGTTGTCGATAGATCATTAAGAACTAGAGTCGCAATTGGGCTAGACTTGGCGCGCTCTAGCCTGGACTCTCATGAAAAAGACTTTCGCGCCCGTCGCTGCGCTGCTCATCAGCGTTTCAATTCTGCTTACCGGTCAGGGTTTGCAGGGAACCTTGCTGCCTGTGCGGGCTACTCTGGAAAATTTCCCCACCCTGGCGATTGGCGCCATGGGCGCCGCTTACTTCGTTGGCTTTACCCTCGGTTGTCTTAAAGGAGGAGAACTCGTCAGGCGCGTCGGCCACGTGCGAGTTTTCCTCGCGATGAGTGCGGTGGCGTCGGCTTCTCCGCTGGTTCACGCGCTTTTCGTCAATCCACTCGCATGGAGCCTGTTGCGCTTTGTGACGGGTTTCTGTTTCGCTGTTCTGTATGTCGTTATTGAAAGTTGGCTCAATGATCGGTCGAGCAATGAGACCAGGGGCATCATCTTTTCGACCTATGCGATGATCACGCTGACGGTGCTTGCGATCGGACAGATGCTGACATTGCTATTCGATCCGGCGGACTTTCAACTATTCATCATCGCTTCTGTGTTGGTATCGATTCGCGCCTTACCGGTCGCACTGTCAACGTCACCGACACCGGAACAACCGCACAAGGGATCTATCGATATACCGCGACTGTTCAAGGTATCGCCGTCCGGCTCACTTGGCTGTCTTGTTTCCGGTCTCGCGAACGGTGCGTTTTGGGCGATGGCACCCGTATTTACATCGAGCGTGTCCTCCGGCACCTCGCTGGCAGCGTGGTTCATGACTTCTGCTGTCGTGGGTGGTGCCGTCTCGCAGTGGCCTGTCGGTCTTCTGTCCGACAGAGTCAGTCGCCGCGCCGTACTGGTTTCCATAACCGTGGGCGGATGTGCCGTCGGCATTGCTATTTCCTACCTGGCGCCCGACCTGACGTTCGTGCGCGCAAACCTGCTGGCCGCGCTCTGGGGTGCTATGGCGTTTCCGCTTTACACGATATCAGTCGCGTACGCTAATGATCGCGCTGAGGCCCACGAATATGTAACCGTTTCAAGCGGCTTGCTTTTGATGTACGGAATCGGCGCGATTCTCGGTCCGTTTATCGCCTCTGTCCTGATTACCTTTCGCAGTCCGGGCGAGTTGTTCCTGTTTTCCGCGCTGACGCACGCGTTGTTGGCGATCTACGTATTGAGCCGCTGGATACGTCGCGTACAGGGCAGCCCCGACCATCCGATCGCTTTTAGCGACGCCCTGGCAGCGACGCAAACGGTGTCACACATATATGAGGAGGAAACGCTCCAGGAAAATCCCGGGCAGAAGGGTTAGGTACCCGGCTCGTAAATTACATAGATCTTTCTGGTCGTTTCCAGAACTTCCCACTCGCCTGCAAAGCCGGCAGGAATTGTGAAATTGTCGCCAGCAGCCAGCGGATGTTCGTTGCCGTCGCTGTCTCTCAATATTGATTTGCCTTCCAGTATTTGGCAGAACTCGTTTTCTGTGTAGTTGATCTTCCAGCAACCTGGCTCGGCCTCCCACAGTCCGACAAAAAACTTTTCGTCGGCACTCGTAAAGTGATGCCAGGTTCTTTGTGTTGGCTGACCAGTAACGCACTTTTCTTTGGCTGTCAGCGCTTCTGAATATTCCGGAATATTTTCCTTGAAGAAAATCAGATCGTGTATTGATTTTGGCACGATCATGCTCCCAGTGCGGCCAACTGATCCGCTTGATATTCATTAACCAACGGCTCGATGAGCTGCTCAAGGCCGCCATCGACAATCTCATCGAGTTTGTAGAGTGTGAGATTGATGCGATGATCGGTAACGCGACCTTGTGGATAGTTGTAGGTCCGAATGCGTTCACTGCGATCACCTGAGCCAACCAGCAGCTTGCGTGTGGCGGCGTGTTCCGCTTGCTGTTGGGCAACTTGTGTATCCAGCAACCGTGCCTGTAGCAGCGACATCGCTCTGGCGCGGTTCTTGTGTTGTGAACGCTCATCCTGACACTCAACGACGATGCCGGACGGAAGGTGCGTCAGTCGCACTGCCGAGTCCGTTTTGTTGATGTGCTGCCCACCGGCACCGGAGGCGCGGTAGGTGTCTACACGCAGGTCCGCCGGACTAATCGCCACAGCCTCGATTTCATCAGGTTCCGGCAGTACCGCCACGGTACAGGCGGAGGTGTGGATGCGACCCTGCGATTCAGTTTCCGGTACGCGCTGCACCCGATGCGCACCCGATTCGAATTTCAATTTCGCGAAAATGCTGTTGCCCGAAACTCGGCTGATAATTTCCTTATAACCGCCATGTTCGCCTTCGCGGGCGGAAATGATTTCCAGTGACCAGCCGGCGGTTTCGGCGAATCGGGAATACATGCGAAACAGATCTCCGGCAAATATAGCGGCTTCGTCGCCGCCCGTGCCGGCCCGAATTTCGAGAAAAACGTTAGCATCGTCATGCGGATCAGGAGGGATCAGTGACTTCTGCAGCTCGACTAATACGGTCTCCTGGCGCTCGGTCAGACCGTCCAGTTCCTCCCTTCCCATTTCACGAATTTCACTGTCGGGATCGTTGGCCATTTCTTCGGCCGCAGCAATTTCAGCAGTGAGTTTCTGATACTCCCGAAACAGAGCAACAACAGGCTCAACGCGTGAGTATTCCTTCGACAAGTCCCGAAACTGATTTTGATCCCCGATGATATCCGGATCGGAAAGCAGTCCGGCCAGCTCCTCGAAGCGATCACTGACGGATTCCAGTTTGTAGCGTATGGATTCTTTCACTGCTTAACCTCGCGTGTCCTTGTCGAGGTCATATAGCGTACGAGCGGCACCGATGAGATCCTCATTGGATTCCTCGCCAGCCTTCCGCAACGAAACACTCGGGCCGTGCAGCATTTTCTTCATCAGCGCCGCTGTTGCGTATTCGATGGCGTCGGATGCCGATTCGCCGCGTGCAAGGCGTCTTAGCGCCTGCGCATTCACTTCTTCGCGAATCGCCTCACTCTGCTCGCGCAATGCTGCAATAACCGGCACCGCCAGTTTGGAGCGCTCGATGTTCAGGTAACGGAGAATCTCCTCATGCAGCAGTTTGTCAGCCTCGATTGCGGCTGCCTCACGATTACCTTGTCCTTGTTGAATTACCTTGTTGAGGTCGTCTATCGTGTACAGATAGACGTCTTCAAGATCCCCGACGCCCACCTCAATATCCCGTGGCACAGCAATATCGACTGCGAAAATGGGCCTTCGTTTGCGGGCTTTGATGGCGGCTCTCATATGATCGAGTCGTATCACCGGTTCGGGGCTCGCCGTCGAGCAAATCAAAATGTCCGCTTCAGGCAATGTGCCCTCAATCTCGGACAGTGGCAGAGCGAATCCGCCAAAGCGTCCAGCCAGCTCACGCGCCCGATCGACGTTTCGATTGGCAACGAACAGACGGCCGATATCTCGGCTCGACAGGTGTTTGGCCAACAATTCGACGGTTGCGCCAGCGCCAACCAGCAACGCGGTGTGCTTCTTGAAGCCGGCGAAGAACTGATTGGCCAGACTGACCGCCGCCGAAGCAACCGATACCGGGCTCGCGCCTATATCCGTATCCGTGCGGATTTTCTTGGCGACTGCGAAGGTGTGCTGCATCAGACGGCCTAACTGATTGCCGAGAGTGCCGGCGTCCTGTGCATAGCGGAAGGCGTCTTTTAGTTGCCCCAAAATTTGCGGTTCGCCGAGGATCATGGAGTCGAGGCCGCATGCGACGCGGAATATGTGGCGGATCGCCGCTTCGTCGTTGACCGTGAACAAAGTGTCGCCAAATGACGAGTCAAGCTTGCGTTCGTCCAGCAGCCACGCCCGCATTCGGTTGCGGCCGTCGTCGTCCGCAATGACATAGAATTCCGTCCGGTTGCACGTGGAGAGCAATACCGCTTCATCAACCCCTGGAAGCGCGGTCAGGCTGACGAGCGCACGCGCAATATCGTCTCCCGAGAAGACGACTTGCTCGCGAATTTCGACAGGTGCCGTGTTATGGTTCAGCCCAAGTATTTGCAGCGGCATTACTTTCATGGCGGCGCCGATTAGGCACCCAAGGATTACGGAGTTCGTATCATAAGCGAACTGAACCGCCAGTTCCTTGTCTCTGTAGTAAATGGACGAAATATATATGCACGAAAACTGCCGATGGCGGCCAGCAAAAAAGCTGATTTCGCTAATCTTCCTGACGACATTCATGAGTTTTGCGGCGGTCTATGCTGACGAGGACGCTTCGTCGGATGCCAGCGCGCATATTCTGCAAGCGGAAATGGCGCTGCAGCGCGGTGAATACCTCAAGGCAACGGTCGAATACCGCAAGGCCGCTGAGTTAAGCGACAGCGTCGAGCTGGCTCGCAAAGCGACCCGGCTCGGCTTTTCCTATCGCTTCAATGATGAGGCTTTGCTCGCCGCCAAGCGCTGGATCAAGCTGGACAGCGAAAGTGAAGAAGCGCGCGCATTTTTGGGGCAGCTGTACTTTCGGGTCGACGATCTTCGCAATGCCCGCCGACAATTCGAGCGCCTCGTAAAGGCTGATCCTGAAGACCCTGGCAAGCGGCTGCTCTCGTTGATCAGTTATTTGTCCGAAGAGGGTCTTCCGGAACGTGCCGACGAACTCATGCGCACCCTCGCAAAACCCTATCGTGATTCGGCTATGGCGCACTACGCGGTGGCCGTACTTGCATTACAGGCCGGTGATTCCGAGCATGCCAAGGAACGGGCGACCAAAGCTATGGAGCTTGATCCTGACTACCTGCGACCGAAGCTGTTGTACGCACGGGCACTGATGTATGAAGGGCAGGAAGAAGAAGCCATCGAATATCTTGCACATTTGATCGGTGATAGCCCGGATCCTGATCCTGACGCGCGCATGGAGCTTGCGCTCATGTACATGTTGGTGGGTCGCGACGACGATGCTTTGAGTCAGGTTAATCAAGTTCTGTTGGACCGGGGCGGCCGCCTCGATGCGCTGCGATTGATGGCGATCATCAATTTCCGGGCCGAGCGCCTGGATGCTGCCTGGGACGATTTTGAGGATTTGCTGGCGTCCGGAGAGTATCGGATGGACGCGCTTTATTATCTGGCCCGGATTGCGGATTACAGAGAACAGTATGAGCGCGCGGTTCGCTTGTATCGGGAAGTCCGCTACGGATCGAATACGATATTTTCGCAGCGCAGAGCAAGCGCGCTGATGGCGCATCAACTCGGGGATGTCGAAGGTGCGTTTCAACTACTCGACAGCTTTGCCGAAGAGTCACCGAGTAATGCCGTTGAGGTCGTCGCGCTAAAGGCACAATTGCTGATTTCGCTCGATCGTTACGATGAAGGGCTGGCGCTTTATGACAAAGCGATCGAATTTCGTCCCGATAGCGAGAATATGGTGCTTGGCCGCGCCGAGCTGTTGCTCCGCATTGGCAGGCTGGATGAGGCGATTGCAGAGTACCGCAATGCTGTCGCTCGTTGGCCAGACAGCTCCATGGCACTCAACGCATTGGGCTATACCCTGGCGGACAGAACACAGCTATTTGCTGAGGCTGAGACGCTAATCCGCAAAGCGTTGGCGATCGATCCAAACAGCCCGGCGATCATCGACAGCCTTGGTTGGGTCTTGTACAAACTTGGACGCCCCGAAGAAGGCTTGCTTGAGTTGCAGCGGGCCTATGAGCGGATGGATGACCCCGAAGTGGCGTCGCACATCGTCGAGGTATTGGTCGATCTCAAGAAACACGACGAGGCTCTGGAGCTGTTGCAGTCTGCGGAGAAGAAGTATTCCGACAGCGAGATGCTGAAGAATGTTCGCCAGCGCCATTTTCCTGAAACACCGTGACAGTTTGTTCAAGTCATTTGCAGGGCTAGTCGCGTGCCTGATAGCACTGTCAGGCTGCGCAAGCTCGAGACCTGTCGTCGATTTGCCCGAGCTCACTACCTGGGAGCTTCGACAAGAGGTGCTCGGCAGTATTTCCGACTGGGAATTCAAAGGTCGTATCGCCGTCAAGGCCGGCGATGAGGGGTTCAATGGAAAATTCCTGTGGGCACAAACAGCGGATGACTTCCATGCGACCGTCGGTGGGCCTCTCGGCATCGGCACCGTCCGGATTGAGGGGGATGACCGGGCTTTCGTTCTGACGGACAAGGATGGCGTTGAAACCCTGCTTATCGACCCGGAAACTGAGCTCTACGATCGCTACGGCTGGACGATTCCGGTTTCGAGCTTGCGCTACTGGGCATTGGGCATCCCGGACCCGCACCGAAGCGCAGTGACGGAACTTGATACTGCAGGGCGTCTGATCAGTCTCGAACAAGGGAACTGGTTAGTGACTATTTCGCGCTATCGCGATAGCGCCGGCCAGTCCTTGCCGCACACTTTGACGGCGATCAACCCCGATACGCGGGTGCGTATGGTTATCGACACCTGGCTGTTCTTCGACTGACCCCTTTTGCGTTGACAGTGGCGGGGTGTGACAGCACACTACGCCCGAATTATTTCAACGACATCATCTCAACGACATCATCCCGTTGGGGAGTAGCCAAGCGGTAAGGCATCGGGTTTTGATCCCGTGTACCGCAGGTTCGAATCCTGCCTCCCCAGCCATCTCTTGCCCAAGGAGGCAACGTGGATCTGGCAACAACCGCGGTTTTTACGGGCAACGCCCACCCGCAACTTGCACAGGACATCGCACGGTGCCTGCGACTTCCGTTGGCACGAGCTCAGGTGGGTCGCTTTTCAGACGGCGAATTCAACGTCGAGATCCTCGAAAATATCCGCGGTCGCGAGACGTTTATCATTCAGCCGACTTG
The DNA here is from genome assembly GCA_022866645.1 of Woeseiaceae bacterium. Classification (GTDB taxonomy): domain Bacteria; phylum Pseudomonadota; class Gammaproteobacteria; order Steroidobacterales; family Woeseiaceae; genus UBA1847. The sequence goes on from JALHUQ010000257.1 coordinate 13,300, forward strand.
CCCACCGGCAGCCGAAAATCTGATGGAATTGCTGGTTATGGTCGATGCGGCCAAGCGTGCATCGGCTGCTCGAATCACAGCGGTCGTGCCTTATTTTGGCTTTGCCAGGCAGGATCGCCGTCCGCGTTCGTCGCGCGTGCCAATTACCGCCAAGCTGGTTGCCAAGATGTTCGGTACGGCCGGTGTCGATCGTGTGCTTACGGTTGACTTGCACGCCGATCAGATTCAGGGTTTCTTCGACGTCGCCGTCGACAATGTCTACGCCTCGCCTCTGCTATTGGGTGACGTGTGGAAGCAGAAATACAGCAACATGGTCGTCGTGTCTCCGGACGTCGGTGGCGTAGTTCGCGCCCGTGCCCTGGCAAAACGCCTGGGCGATGCCGATCTCGTCATCATCGATAAGCGTCGCGATAGAGCTAACCAGTCCGAGGTCATGAACATTATCGGCGAGGTCAAAGGCAAGAACTGCGTCATGATCGATGACATGGTTGATACTGCGGGTACTCTGTGCCACGCGGCCCGTGCGCTTAATGACCACGGCGCGGCGAGTGTTTCGGCTTATATTACTCACGCGGTCCTCTCCGGGCCGGCAGTGAGTCGAATCACGGACTCATTCCTTGACGAAGTCGTTGTTACTGACACGATCCCGCTAAACGACGAAGCGCAGGCCTGCACCAAAATCCGCCAGCTCTCGACGGCCGAACTGTTGGCGGAGACCATGAGACGGATCAGCGACGAAGAATCTGTAAGCTCCCTGTACGTGGATTGACACCCATTCTGCAGCCATCAAGGTTGTAGCGTCCCGTCGGGACATGGGTTAATATGCGCGGCCTCGCGTGGGTAGGTCGCGACCTGCGCGCTGAGTGTCTGAGAATTTTCAGAACAATCTCTAGTTAAATCAATCAGTTATTGGAGCATAGCCATGAAAGACCAATTCGACCTGATTGCGGAATTCCGGGAAGATCAGGGGAAAGGTGCGAGCCGCCGCCTGCGTCTCAAGGGTAAAGTTCCAGCAATCATCTACGGTGCCGGGCGTCCGCCTCGCGCACTGATGTTTGAACAGCACAAAGTATTAAAGCAGCTCGAAAGTGAGTCGTTTTATTCGAGTATCCTGAACATCAAAGTCGGTGACAAAAGTCAGGCTGCGATTCTGAAGGATCTTCAGCGTCATCCGGCAAAGCCCATGATCATGCACATGGATTTTCAGCGCATTGTTGATGACGAGGAAATCAGGATGAATGTGCCGCTGCACTTCATCAACGAAGATATTGCGATCGGCGTTAAACAGGGTGGAGGCGCGGTGTCGCACTTGATGAACGACATCGAAATTTCATGTCTGCCAAGACACTTGCCCGAATATATTGAGGTCGATATTGCAATGCTGGAACTCGATGCGATGTTGCACCTCTCGGATATCAAACTGCCGGAAGGCGTGCAGATTCCGATGTTGGCGCAGGGCCCCGAGCACGACCACGGTATCGTTTCGATTCACGTGATCAAGGCGTCCAAGACCGAAGATGATGCTGATGATGCTACTGCTGCCGCTGCTTCCGCAGCAAGTGAAGCTGCAGCTGAAGAGCCCAGCGAGGACTAGGGCTGCTTGCGAAGTCCCGAAAAGACCGCCATTGGGCGGTCTTTTTGTTTAAGATTGCCACGCCATGACAAACTCGGTCCGAATCATTGCTGGCCTCGGTAATCCAGGGGAAAAGTATCAGCGCACACTACACAACGCCGGTTTCTGGTTCGTGGATGCGGTTGCGGACAAGTACGGTGGCAGTTTTCGCTACGAAAAGAAATTCGATGCGGACTACTGCAAAATCGATTTGCACGGTGAGGATATTTGGCTCGTAAAGCCGCAATGCTTTATGAACCTCAGCGGTGGTCCGATTCGAGGTGTGATTGATTATTACAGGCTGGAGGTCGGGAATCTGCTCGTTGCCCATGACGAGATCGATCTGCCGCCGGGAACAACGCGGCTGAAAATGGGTGGCGGTCACGGCGGTCACAACGGGCTTCGAGACATCATCCAGCATTGCGGAGCCGAGTTTGTCCGTTTGCGACTCGGTGTCGGACATCCCGGCGATAAGAGCCAGGTGACCGATTACGTGTTGAAGCGTGGCTCGGCTGATGTCGAGCATGCGATCGAGGAAAATATTAGTGCAGCCGTCAAGATCATGCCCTTGCTGATCGAAGATGGCCTCAATGCGGCAACCAAAGCGCTCCATACAAAAGAGTAAATAGAATGGCAATCACCTGTGGCATCGTCGGCCTGCCGAACGTTGGTAAATCGACCCTGTTTAATGCGTTGACCGCGGCTGAAATACCGGCGGAAAACTATCCGTTCTGCACGATCGAGCCGAATATCGGCATCGTTCTCGTGCCGGACCTGCGCTTGCAGGTACTGGCAGGAATTGTGAAGCCGCAAAAGATCCTGCCGACAACGATGGAATTTGTTGATATTGCCGGCTTGGTCGCGGGCGCGTCGAAAGGCGAGGGTCTCGGCAACCAGTTCCTGGCCAATATTCGCGAGACCAATGCGATCGCCCACGTCGTACGCTGTTTTGAGGATGATGACGTTACTCATGTCGCCGGAAAGATCGACCCGCTTGATGATATTGAGACGATCAACACCGAACTGGCTCTGGCGGATCTTGAGTCGGTCGAAAAACAATTCGACAAAGCGTCCCGTACGGCAAAGACGGGCCAGAAGGATGCGATCGCCTACCGCGACGCGTTGGCAGGAATCAAAGAGCAACTCGACAAAGGCTTACCGGTTCGATTGATGCAGAAGTCTGATCTGCAGTTGAAGATCTTAAAGAGCGTGCCCCTGATTACGGACAAGCCAGTCATGTACGTTGCAAACGTTGACGAAAACGGCTTCGAAAACAATCCGTACCTGGAAGCCGTGCGAAAATTTGCCGCCAGTGAGGGTTCCGAAGTGGTCGCGATCTGTGCCGCGATCGAGGCTGAAATCGCGTTGCTTGACGACGCAGACAAAGCCGACTTTCTGTCCGATCTCGGTTTCGACGAGCCGGGATTGGATCGTGTGGTCCGGCACGGCTATGCATTGCTCGGCCTGCAAACCTACTTTACGGCCGGTGTGAAAGAAGTGCGTGCCTGGACGACCAAGGTCGGTGCGACAGCGCCGCAGGCAGCGGGTGAGATTCACACCGATTTTGAGAAAGGATTCATTCGTGCGGAAGTGATCGCGTATGACGATTTCGTTGCCGGCAACGGCGAGCAGGGCGCAAAGGAAGCGGGCCGCCTGAGGCTGGAGGGCAAGGAATACATCGTCAAGGAAGGCGACATCATGCATTTTCGCTTCAACGTCTAGGCGTGCGGCAGCAATCCTTGACACCCAGCGAGCGCAAAAGGACAATCTGCGGCCCATTAAAGGTGATGTAGCTCAGCTGGTTAGAGCGACGGACTCATAACCCGTAGGTCGGTGGTTCAAGTCCACCCTTCACCACCAAATGACAAAGCGCCCCCTTGTGGGGCGTTTTTTTTGTTTTGACGGAGGTGAATAATGACCACCGGAGGTGCTTGGCTGGGAGGAGATGGACGGTCGAGTATTAATCTTCCTGCTCGGGTTCACTGCGATGCCGGTATTGACCAATCGGCCTGCAACGCGCCCTGGTCAAAAATGATTTCCCGATGTGCGCTCCAGGTTGACACAATCGCCTCGGGCGTCCCTATTCCAGCGCCCCGGGGGTCCCCGCTTGGACCAAACCAGTGGTTTTGCGGCGCACCCGTGGTTCGGGCCCGCATACCGCAATACGTTGTGCCGTTCACTGTGGCGGCCAGCACTCTGCTTTGGAATAGAACGTCCGCACTGACAACAGCCGCAGTCAGGTGGTGGGACATTCCTTCAAACAATTGCAGTACGGTTTCAATTTCCTTATCGCCATAACTCACAACAATTTGAAACGGCCCAAACAATTCGGTCATTAGTAAATCGAAATGACCATTTGCAAATTGCGAGAGCGGTGCTCTTATCGCGGTCGGCTCGTACGCGCCGTAACACTCAGGAATATTGTGCTCCTGCAGAGCCGAGCCACCGAACAGCAATTCGGTTCCCGGAATGTCCATAACCCTATTGATGTGTGCGCTGATCTGTTCATTATTCCAGCTTAGTATCGGACCGATCGTCAGATCGTCCAAACGCCGTCGGCCGGCGAGTGCGGCGAGCTTCGGTAACAATGCATCAACCCAGTTATCGTGTACGAACAATATACTTTGTGCAGAACACTTTTGGCCGGAGGCGTTGTACGCGTCTTCATCAGATTGCCAGGCAACATAGTCGAGCCAGAGTTCGTCAAAGTCCGGCCCAATGATTTTCCAGTCAAAACCAGCATCTTCGAGTCGCACCCGGCCATTGACGCTGGCGCTAACTCTCTCCGCCACGCCACTGGATCCGGTGAATTGAACCATTCGTATTTGATCTGCAGCGGAGTTAATCAATTGACCCATTATTTCGCCTCGGCAATGGATCAGGTCAATATCCTGCTTCGACAGGCCGCAGTGGATTAGCAGTCTCAGGAATTGCTCATAAACGACGCTGACCTTTGAGTCGGCCTTCACCAGCGGTCGATTACCCATAAACAAAGCGCCCAATGACTGCAGGGCCGGAATCTCGAGCGGAAAATTAAAGGGTGCCACGACAACGACGGGGCCAAACGGCCATCGGTAACCACGCGACTCCTGACCGGTTCGATCGCCAGGGTTCGAAAATCCTCGGCCCAGAAATCGCACGCCGTCTCCTGCAAAATTTTCAAGAAACACGCGAGTGACTACAACTTCAGCCATGCACTGCTGCCAGCTCTTTGGCATGACTCGTTGAATCAGTTTGGCGAAATATCTCTCAACGCCAGGCTCGGCCAGCAACGCCGCCGCTTTAGCACATACTCGACCTAGTGCTACGTATCGTTCCGTGTTCTTGAACGGATTGTGTAACCCCGATTTTGAACAGGATGCAAGCCCATCAAGATACGGCGCTGTGTCTCTGGTATCAGGTACATCGAGAAATCGACCACCCGTTAGTGGATCGACGATATCGTTGCGCAGTTTTTTGCCTGATTGCCACTTACCACGCACCAGATTCTGCACCATGCCAGGCGACTCCGGTGTCATTCCGTTGAACGGATCAACGGTGGCAAAATCGTTCCAGTCGCTCATTGTCGGGGACCCTTGCTCAGCTATCGCATCATACTAGGCGTAAGCGTGCCGACCTGTCCATACACCGATCGAGATGAAACCGCCGCCCGCCGCGTAGCCTAATAGTGTTGCCAGCTGTGTTTTGTCGCCAAGCTCTGCCAGAAATACCGCGCCAAAAATGGCTAAAAACGTTTCAAGTCCATAAAGAGAATTTCAGATCACAAATACAGTCCGGAATGGTACGTACAAAACGTGGGAAGTTCACATTGGCACGGGCGTCGCTGTCCAATATGATCCCGCGTTCAATCATTAATGTTCCATGTTCACTTCGGAAGAAATCATGAAGAATTCAGTAGTCTGTGCCATCGGGATTCTGTTGCTTGCCGCCTGTGGCGGCGAGAATACGCCCGCCGACAAAAGTGCCACGGTTAGCGATGCTGATCTGAGCGGAAATCGTGGACAGGTATTGTCCAGCATTCAGGTGCCGGGTTACACGTACATCGAAGTTCGGAACAATGGACGGAACGTGTGGCTTGCCGGCAATCCGGTTGAGGTCGCAGAGGGCGAGGTCATCAGTTGGGGTCAGTCGGCCGTAATGCGAAACTTCAAGAGCAGCGCACTCGACAGGACCTTTGAAGAAGTGGTTTTTGTATCTGCCATATATCAAGGCACCGACGCGGCGCCAGCAGCCGCTAGTGTGGCTCCGCTGGAGCAAAGCAACGGAATTGTCCGGTCAACTGAAAACGCCGCTGGATACACGTATATTGAACTGGAGACCGACGCAGGGGCCGTAGTGTGGCTTGCTGCACGTGAGACCGAGCTAGTGGTCGGGCAACGTATCGCGTGGCAGGGTGGATCGAAAATGGTGAACTTCAGCAGCCCAACGCTAGGCAAGACTTTTCCCGAAATTCTATTTGTCAGTAGCGTT